>JABSSF010000002.1:35218-47727 GCA_013214485.1 Rickettsiaceae bacterium
AACATCTAATATTTCTTTACATAATCTACCATAACCTATCAAATTATTATCAATACCACATACATAGGCAGCTATCTGCGTGTCAAAAACATTCTTAGGAATATCACCAAAAAGATGGAATAATATTTCAAAATCTTGTACTGGTGAATGCCATACTTTGATAATTTTTTCATTAAATAATACTTCTTTTATTGCTGATAAATCCTTTATCTCTAAAGCATCAATAATGATTTTTTCATTCCCATAAGCAATTTGTATTAATGATAGTTTAGCGTAATAGCTTGTTCGTCGATAAAATTCAGTATCCAGGAATAAAATCTTTTCTTGCTGTAATTTTTGACAAATATCACTAAAATCTTTTGTAGTTTTTACTAGAAACATTAGTTTTCAGGTTGCTTAAAATTATTATTTTATATAATATACATGAAAATTAAAATTATATAATATTATTATGCATTTATACAGAACTCATCATTGTAATCAACTAAATAAAAAAAATGTTGGCCAAAATGTTAAACTATCTGGCTGGGTACATCGTCGTCGTGACCATGGTCATTTATTATTTATCGATCTACGTGATCATTATGGCATAACCCAACTAGTGTTTACTGATCAAGACTTAGCTTTAAAAGACAAAGCAAGTTATTTGAAATATGAAAGCGTTATCACTATTGAAGGTAAGGTTGTAGCTAGAAGTAGTTATACTGTCAACAGTTCAATGGTAACTGGTGAAGTTGAGATTGCTGTTAAAAGTTACATCATCGAATCAGAAGCAGATATGTTACCTTTTGTAGTAAATACTGAACAAGAAGCCCCCGAGGATACTAGATTAAAATACCGTTTCTTAGATCTTCGGCGAGAAAAATTACATAATAATATAATCTTACGATCTAAAATTATTGCTGAAATCAGAAAATTAATGACAGAAGCAGATTTTACTGAATTTCAAACGCCGATACTTACAGCAAGCTCTCCTGAAGGAGCACGCGATTTCTTAGTACCAAGTAGATTACATCCTGGAAAATTTTATGCTTTGCCACAAGCACCTCAACAATTTAAACAAATGCTGATGATGTCTGGCTTTGATAAATATTTTCAAATAGCTCCATGTTTTCGTGATGAGGATGCAAGAGCCGATCGCTCTCCAGGAGAGTTTTATCAGCTTGATATTGAAATGTCATTTGTTACTCAAGACGATGTTTTTGCTGCCATTGAGCCAATTATGTTTACTTTATTTGATAAATTTTCTGATAAAAAAGTATCAAAAACCCCTTTCATTAGAATTCCTTATAATGAAGCAATGTTAAAATATGGTACAGATAAACCAGATTTGCGTAACCCGATAGAAATTACTGATGTTACTGAAGTTTTTGAAAATTCTGAATTCACCATTTTCCGGGAAAATATCAAAAAAGGTTTTATAGTGAGAGCAATCCCTGCTTTTGGAGCTGCAAATAATTCACGTAAATTTTTCGATGATATGATTAATTATGCAATTTCAGAAGGCGCTAAAGGTTTAGGCTATATTCAGTTTAGTGAAGATGGCGCAGCAAAAGGACCTATTGCTAAATTCTTAACTGAAGATGAGCTAACTAGATTAAAACAAATTACTGGTATTAAAAATGGTGATGCGGTGTTTTTCTCCTCAAGCAAAGAATTAGAAGCTGCTAAACTTGCTGGTAAAGTTAGGATCAAACTTGGTGAAGATTTATCGTTAATTGACAAAAATCGTTTTGAATTTTGTTGGATTGTTGATTTTCCTTTCTACGAATTAAATGAAGATACTGGAAGAATTGATTTTAGTCATAACCCATTTTCTATGCCTCAAGGTGGCCTAAAAGCTTTAGAAGATGCTAAAAACCAAGATGATTTATTAGCAATTAAAGCTTATCAATATGATATCGTTTGTAATGGTATTGAATTATCTAGTGGAGCCATCAGAAATCATAAACCTGATTTAATGTATCATGCCTTTGCAATTGCTGGATATACTAAACATGAAGTTGATAGCGAATTTGGCGGTATGATTAGAGCATTTAAATTTGGCGCCCCGCCTCATGGTGGAATTGCTCCAGGAATTGATCGAATTGTAATGTTACTTGCAGATACAATTAATATTAGAGAAGTTATTGCTTTCCCAATGAATCAGCAAGCAGAAGATTTATTAATGCACGCTCCTAGTATTGTAGATAAAAAACAATTACAGGAACTAAATATTTTACTGTCGCCATCAATTAACAAAAAGCTTGATAAAAAACTTGATAAATAAATTATGAATAAAAATATAACCAATTATCTAACCTTAGAAGAAGAGTTAAAAAAAATTACTCATCTAGGCAACCTTGCAGCTATTATGCATTGGGATAGTGCTGTGAATTTAGCTCCTAAATCTGCTCCTAATAGGCAAAAGGAAATGGCTACTTTTGCTGGTTTAATTCATGAAATTTTCAGTTCCCAAACTATCGGGGATTTAATAAAAAAAGCTGAGGAGGAACAAGAATATTTAGATCAATGGCAACAAGCCAATTTAAAGCTTTGTAAAAAAAACTATGATAATGCAACGATTATTCCAAGTAAATTACAGCAGGAATATACTCAAGCCTCAGCTGAATGTGAGTTTGTCTGGAGAACAGCTAAAAAAGAAAATGATTTTAATAAGTTAGCTCCTTATTTAGAAAAATTAGTTAAACAAATTCAGAAAATCGCTAAAATGAAATCTGAATTTCATGGCAAGTCAGCCTATGATTGCTTAATTGACAATTATGATCCAGACAGAACTAGTAATGAAATTCGTAACGTTTTTGATCAGCTTAAAGCTAAGTTACCTGGAATAATTACCAAAATCACTGCAAAGCAAGCAAAGGAAAAGGTCATCCCATTATCTAAAAAGATAGATAAAAATACCATAAAAGCAATTAATCTAAAGTTGATAGAAAATATGCAATTTGATATGCAAGCTGGTCGTTTAGATGAATCCATACATCCATTTAGCATAGGTAGCAATACTGATACAAGATTAACTACTAAATATGACGAGGATAATTTCCTGTTTACTTTATTATGTACAGTCCATGAAACTGGACATGGTTTATATACTCAAAACTTACCAGATAAATATCGCAATCACCCTGTTGGCAGTTACTTGGGAATGAGTTTTCACGAAAGCCAGTCCTTAATCATGGAACAAGCAGCTAGCTCAAAAGCCTTTATGAATTATTTAGCTAAGTTACTTCATGATGATTTTTCTTTTAAAGGAGAAGAATATTCAGCTGAGAATTTATATCGCTTAGTAAATAAGGTGCAACAGAATTTTATTCGTATTAGATCTGATGAAGTAACCTATATGTTTCATATTATTATCCGCTTTGAAATAGAAGAAAAAATCTTGAATGATAGTTTGGAAATCAAGGATTTACCTGAATATTGGAATAGTAAAATGCAAGAATATTTAGGCATTCTTCCTAAAACAGATAGTGATGGCTGTTTGCAAGATATTCATTGGCCTAGCGGTGCCTTAGGTTATTTTCCATCATATGCTAATGGTACTATTATAGCTAGTATGATGCGAAAAGCTGCCGAAAAAGAAAATGATATTACTACTGAATTGAAAACTGGAAGTTTTAATAGTTTAAATAATTATTTAACTAAAAACTTTAGATCTTACGGTTCACTTAGGTCTAGTAAAGATACTTTACATACTGCTACAGGATATAAAGACTTACAACCAGATATTTTCCTTGATTATGTTAAAAATAAATATTTATAATACGCAAATATCGAATTAATTAAACTATTGTATAGTAGGCTTCATAAGTTAAACATAGGAATTTAACTATAATATAATTAGTAAAATTTGTTTAAAATGAGTTTTTTTTCTTAAAAATGTCTCATAAAATAATAAGAATAAATTTTAAAACCAATCGATGAACCGCTTCAAGATTGGTTTTCACAATATTTTAACCTGTTTTGCATGACGATAGGAATGCGAAACTGACGTTATAATTATTGAGCTGTCCAACCACCATCCATAGCAATAGTAGTTCCAGTAATTGATGCTGCATGAGAAGTAGATAAATAATAAGCCATTTCAGCAATCTCTGCTATTTCAACAAATTTTTTAGTAGCCTGCGCTCCAAGGATAACATTTTTAATTACGTCCTCTTCAGTCATATTTCTAGCTTTTGCCGTATCTGCAACTTGACTTAGTACTAAAGGAGTTTTAACATATCCTGGACAAATAGCATTAGCTGTAATACTAAATTCAGCAACTTCTAAAGCTACGGTTTTAGTTAGCCCTAACAGTCCGTGTTTAGCTGCAACATAGGCTGATTTATATGGTGAAGCAACAAGACCATGAGCAGAATCAATATTGATAATACGACCAAATTTATTTTTTTTCATAATGGGTATGACATTTTTGATCGTATAAAAACAAGAAATTAAATCAATTCTAATTATATTTTCCCATTTATCTTCAGGAAATTCATCAATTGGTGAGACAAACTGAATTCCAGCATTATTAATTAATACATCTACCTGGTTAAATTCAGCTATAATTTCTGTAAACATATTATCAATTTCTACTGGTTTTGATAGATCAGCATTATGATAAAACACATCTTTAGCTCCTAATTTTTTAAGTTCAGCTATTTCTTTATCAATATCAGTTTTTTTACCAAAACCATTAATTACAACTATGGCTTGTTCTTTTGCAAATCTCTGAGCAATACCAAGTCCAATACCACTTGTTGAACCAGTAATTACGATAACTTTATTTTTCATCTCTCTTATTTATTTTTAATTAATTTTCATCTTTTATTGTTTAAGCAAGGACTAAAATTTATATCCGTAACGCACCCCTAGATCAGTAAAACCAGGATTACAACTACCAAAATCTGCATTAGACATATGTTCTAAGATTATAGAAACAGTATGTACTTCTTTAAATATAGCGCCAATTGATATAGATTCACGGAATAACAAATTTGAACCAATAGCTTTCTTTTTTCTTGCAGTACTTCTGCTTTTACCATTATTTACTGCACCACCAAAAGTTAGTTCAATAAATATCTCCTTAATTAAATTAATCCGCCAACTAAGACCCGTATAAGCACTACTAGTATAATCTTGATTATTTGCTGTTACCCCAACATGCCAATAAGCGTATAAAATTTTATCAAAATCATCGAAAATAATTTCAGCACTAATATTTTGTCCTTTTTCTCTACGATGATTACAATCTTTTGCAATGTCATGATGCATTAAACCAAGACGTACTTCCTGTGCATATGCTCTGCTAGTAATACTGATAATAATAAATGCTATAATTATATATCTGATCATAGACAGGTTATTTTTTATTTAAAGCTACTAAATAAAATTCACTAGACTCAGCTCTACTGGAACTTGGTTTAAAATGTTTCACTTTATGAAAATTTTGTTTTAGTTTATTTAATAAACTAGCCTCTGCTCCACCACGAAAAATCTTAGCAACAAAATGCCCCCCTGGTTTCAGAACTTCTAAAGCAAACTCAGAAGCTTGCTCACATAAATCTAAAATTCTTAAATGATCCGTACTACTATGACCTGTAGTGTTTGCAGCCATATCACTTAATACTATATCAGCTTTTCCTGCTAATTGTTCTTTTATTAATTCTTTAGTATCTTCTTTAGTAAAATCCATCTGGTAAGAGATAACTCCAGCTAATTTATCCATGGGTAAAAGATCAATAGCTATGACCTTATTTTTTGCATTTAGAAGATCAGATTTAGTTATTTTAGCAGCAACCTGACTCCAACCTCCAGGGGAGGCTCCAAGATCAATTACATTCATACCTGGAACTAATATGTTAAACTTATTATTTATATCAATTAATTTGTAAGCGGCTCTTGATTGATATCCATCTAATTTAGCTTTGCTAACATATGGATCGTTTAATTGTCTTTGCAACCAACGGCTAGACGAGGAGCTACGATTTTTTGCAGTTTTTAGTTGTATAAATTTCCCTCTATATCCTTTGGTTTTTGACATAATGATTTATCTATATTGTTTAGCAAATTTATCTAGAACAGAATTAACAAAGCCAATTTCATTTTCATTTAACATATCACTAGCAATATCAGTATATTCATTGATTATTATTTTAGCTCCAATTTCGGGGAAGAATTTTATCTCAGTAATAGCAACCCTTAATATGGAAAGTAATAAAATAGGTAATGTTTCTATTGTCCAGCCTTGTTTTAAATATGAAGTAATTATTTTATCTATTTCAGTAATATTTTCATTAGTAAAAGTAACCAACTCCTGCAAATGCTTATAACTAGGTTTAAGTTTATTCTTACTTGTATTATCTAATCCGTAATCACTATCTATATTTGAATTTTTATAGTAATCTATTATCTTTTCTAAAGTGATTTCTATACTAGTAATTGGCTCGGAATTGGCGTGTTGATATAACGTTTGAATCGCTGCAATTCGTGAAATCGATTTATTGTTAATTTTGTCAATAGTCATTTATGGCTATTTAATTGATTTTATATTTTAAATTTAACAAATAATAACTAAATAGTAAAGAAATTGCAAATAATGAACATAAAATTAAATTTTTATTGTTCTATGAATGCTAATATAACATAATTTAGTTTTGGACAACAGTTTGAAAAGCTTTAAGATTAAATTCTGGCAGAACAGCTAAAATATGATCAAAAATCCCAGATTGTATATCTTCATATTTAACCCAATTAGTATCATTAGTAAAGACATATAATTCTATCGGCACACCTGTTGCTGTTGGTTCTAATTGTCTAATTAAGAAAGTAAAACCTTCTTGATGTATTGCTTGATTATGCTTCAAATATTGATTTATATAATGCCGAAAAATTGCTAAATTACTAACTTTATTTTTAGCCACAAATAACTCTGGAGCTTCTTTAGCAAAAGAACTCATTACATCCATCTTTTTAAATTTATCAAGTTGTTTTTGCTCACAAAATTTTACTGTATCAATATCAAGACTTACAGAGCGTTTGATACGACGGCCACCAGATTCCTGCATTGCGCGCCAATTTTTAACACCTGTTGAGAGCAATGCTGAAGTAGGTACTGTTGTTACTGTTTTATCAAAATTACGAATTCTAACTACAGTAATGGTAATTAGTTCAACATCACCATCAGCATTATAACTCGGCACTGTAACCCAGTCACCAACTCTAATAATATCCTGGAAAGTAAGTTGCAGACTTGCTAGCAATCCAAGCACTGTATCCTTAAACACAAATGTAAGCAAAGCAGCTGCAGCACCTAAACTCGCAAATATTGAACTAACCGAAATTGTTAGTACATGGGAAATAATAATCAGAAATGCACAAACAGCAATTATTATTTTTATAATATGAGAATGCAATCCTATCGGTATTTTTCGTGATACTGACTTTGTCCGATAAACATCAACAAACACACTAATCATTGCATTAATAAATAAGGTAATAAAGATAGTTGAATATACAACAAGTATTGTATCTTTAACATGGTTAATTGCTAAAGGTAACAAATTTGCTTTATCAAAAACCTGCCCCCAAAATACTAAATATATACTAATGAATACATGAACCAACTTGTTAGACACTTTATGTTTGTTAAATATTTCAGTGTAATTAACTTTCTTCTCTTTAATTGCCTTATGAACAACAGGAGAAATAATACGTTTTATAATGAAATATAGCGGATAGAAAGCAAGCAACATAACAGCAATTAATATAAAAACATTGCCAGAATCACCGTCCATATTAAATAAATATTTTAGTGCATATAATTGTTCCATAAACCAAGCTCTAATATTGATAATCAATTTGTATACCTAGAATGAATGAAGATTCAGGTTTTTAAGTTTGAAAATAGAATCATTACCTTCGCTTAAAAATCTTCCATATCACTGAATATGCAACAATTTTTAAACTTGATTCTGTTGCAATTTTCTTCCTTAAAGAAATCAGGATTTTCATTCATTCTGGGTATATTATACCAGAACTATCCTTTTTGGAAAGTCATTTATTGACAATTCTATACTGATTTTATACTCTTAAAACTGATATGGTTTTTACATTAATTAATAGGAGGAATATATGACAACAGATCCGTTAAAAAACCTTAGTAATATGGTTGATGGAATACAAATAAATAAGGATATCCGTAAACTAACAATTAGTCAGTTGGCTAAAAGAATATAACATTAATTTTATTAGTGATATTATTTCATCAATAGGAAAATTTTGTAGCGCAATGGAAATTGAGCTATATCCTACTATTAACCATCTCCTGGATAATATTAAATTTAATCAATTTGTACTACAAGAAGAAAACCCAACCACAGATATTGTGGGATAAGTTCTTCTACAAAATGATTAAATTTTGTTGAGTAATTATGTCTAAGTTTGATAAATTCTAAAACCTGTCATCCTTATAAAAGTTCAGATAAATAAGTGGGACTTTAGTAATTCAGTTGAATTTCTACACCAGTTATTTCCAAATTTAACAGAAAATATAGATAATATTTTAAATGACTCTATAAAGAACACTATTAACAAAAATTTCTTATATGATAGTATTTCTAACTCCTTATCTTGTAAAAATCATGAGCTAGACCATAAATGGTCTACTTATTCAAAGGATAAATCTGCAGTAATAGCTACAGATTTATGCTTCTTATGAGTATAAGATCAATATAAGTCATAATTCTATAGAAATTTCTGCTCCTTATTATAAAGAAGTACCAAAATATAGTTATACAAAATCTTATAATCTTATAACAAAAAAATACGGTATAATAAATTACCTAAACACATATGATAAAGAATCTTTATCTGAATTTGTTAAGAAAAAATTCCTACTTGATGGTGGGCATACTCCTGAATCAGCAGTTTCCTTTTTTGTTAAATATATGGAAGATAATGGATATGATACTTCAAACTGTCATATTATTTCAAGAGGGAAAAATCTAAAAGAATTTTTTAGCAAGGAGATATCAAAACTACCTATCAATGAATCTGCTAACGTTTTATATAGAGCAGGAGCTCATTGGAGTTTAATTAATTATTCAAGAGATCAAAAAGGAAAATTATCTCTAGTTTGGATGGATTCACAAGCATCTTCACCAAATGATATATATACTATATTACCTAGAAAAGTTGGAGAAGAAATAGGTGTATACGTTAATGATCTTTCAATTCAAAAAAGAGATGGATGTGGAGTATTTTCTTCAACTTTCTTGCAATATGTAATAAATAATGGGGCATCTAAATTTCTTGAGAATATTAAATCAAAACTTGTAGAATATGAGGACGAATCTGAAGACAAAAATATTAATATTTTTAAATATAATTTACCAGATCAATGTATTACTCTCTGTCAAGATCCTGAAATAGTAAAGACAAGCAAGGATGTAATAGTAAAACCAGTTTTTGGTGATGAGTTTGCAAACAAACCTATGGAGCTTGAAGATTATGTTAACGTACATAGAACTTATACTAATCTTAAAGGTAAACTTTCTAAAACTCCTAGTAAGTATAAGAACAAACCTGTAACTAAAATGTTGAATTATATAAGGTCGAAATACTTAAAAGAATCTTATAAAATAATGGAAAAACTTAATTTTAATATAGAAAAAATTAGTCAAATAGTAGCGAATCATCATATTTACAACCCTAAAAACATATCAGCTAAAATTGCTAATATGGTAGAAACTACTACTACATCGCAACATAACAGCGTTGATGAATTAACTAATGTAGTAAATATCGCTGGTGATAAAACCATAACAGAAAGTTCTATGTTAGTTTAACCTTTCTTCTATAATTTCAAACATCAGAGCAGGCTTTATGCCTGCTCATGACTATAAACATCTCCCTTTAAACGAAGAAAACTAAATCTTTAAGAAATACCCTCCCATCTTTTAGCATAATCTATATCTATATCAAAAAGGTCTAATAGCCTAGCTATTGAGTGATTAACAATGTCATCTAAGCTCTTAGGGTGATTATAAAAGGCTGGTACTGGAGGAAATATATTTACCCCACAATTACTTAATTTTAACATATTTTCTAAATGAATACTATCTAAAGGAGTTTCACGAACCATTAACGCTAATTTTTTACGCTCTTTAATAATAACGCTAGCAGCTCTACTAATTAAGTTACTTTCATAACCACCAGCAATTTGAGCTAATGTATTCATACTACAAGGAGCAATTATCATTCCTGAAACCCTAAATGACCCGCTTGATATTTTTGCTGCTATATCATTAGGATGATAATTATAATCAGCTAATGATTTTATTTCACTAATTTTATAATCTAATTCCGTATTTATTGTTATCAGTGCTGATTTGGAAAGAATTAAATGAGTTTCAATTTTTAAGCGCTTTAAATACTCTAAAAGCCTGATACCATATATGGATCCAGAGGCTCCTGTAATTGCTATTATTAGTTTATTATCGTTAATTTTTTTCATTTTTTTTAAAAAAACTCTTGCAATATCTTGTCAATCAAATAGACTATGCCTATATATTATTTTATACCATACAGCAATTGAATTAAGTAATATAGTTTAAAATTAAATTAAGAGGTTATTATGACAGCAACACATTCACATATACAAGCTTTGAAATACAAACATTCAAAACTAGAAGAAGCCATCAAGATCGCTAACGATAACTTCCAAGAGGAGATTTTTATCAAAAGATTAAAGAAGAAAAAATTATTATTGAAAGAAAAAATTATTCAGTTAGAAAATTCTGTTGCCAAAAGTTCAGCTGAATTAGCATAAGTTGGTAAATTAGGGATTAATCTATTATATATTTAACATTTTTAACTTGCTATTTGTATATAATTATGTATATATATAGTTATAGCGATATAGTTGATAATATAAAATTAAGTATTAGCTTTGCATATTAATATTAAAGCGGGTGTAGCTCAGGGGTAGAGCGCTACCTTGCCAAGGTCGAAGTCGAGGGTTCGAATCCCTTCACCCGCTCCAGATGATATTTAAATATTATCAATATATTAGAGCTATTTGTCTAACTTAAATGATGATTAGTTAATTATGTTTAAAAATGTAAACTGGCCAGCCTTTATAATTTTAATTCCTTATCCAATTTTTTTAATAATATTAGGTGTTAAGTATCTTCAAAATTATGACGCAGGTTGGTTTGAATTAGGTATTTTTTTTGCTGGGTATTATATCTCCAATATCACTGTTGGAATTGGTTTACATAGGTTATGGGCTCACGGAGCATACAAAACCAATAAGTTTGTTGAATTTGTTTTAACGATGTTATCTGCAGGAACTTTGCAAGGGCCAGCATTGTCTTGGGTATCAAATCATTTTAAACATCATAGCTATACAGACACCAAGCAAGATCCTCATACTCCGTTAAAATTTAAAAGCAGAGTTAAAGGTTTTTTATGGTCACATATAGGTTGGATGATTTTAAATGAAGGTAGTTATAAATCTATCGACAGGGTAACTATGGTTAAACTTGGTAAAAATCGTTTGTTACGTTGGCAATTAAAATATTATTGGCAATTAGCATTACTCATGAATACAATATTTCCAGCATTAATTGGCGGTATTTTAGGGATTATTTATGGCAGGGAATTTTTACCTAGTGCATTTACTGGATTCTTATTTATCGGTTTAGGTAGAGCATTACAGCAGGAAATAACTTTCTTTGTTAATTCTTTATGTCATTTTATGGGAACTAAAGAATATACTAAAGGAACAGCTGGTGACATTTGGTGGTTAGCATTTTTCTTACTTGGCGAAAATTGGCATAATTTCCATCATGCTTTCCCGTCAGATTATCGTAACGGCCATAAATGGTATCAGACTGATGTTCATAAATGGATTATTTATATGATGAGTAAATTAGGAATGGCTTGGGATTTAAAAATTACTGCTAGTAATAGAATAGAGGCAAAAGTTTCTCAAACTATAGAGTTAATTAAAAAATCAAGACAACAAAAATTTGAAATTTTACAAAACCGTCTTAATGAATTAGTTAAAACTTTACAAGAAAAATTTAATGAGTTAGAAGATTCTTCAAACCTTATAAAAGATAAGATGCAAAAATCATATATCAAAGCACAAAATAATTTAGCAAATTTAAAAGACCAATTAAACCAGCAGCTTAAAAAACAACAATTAAAGAATTTTCAGACCCCTTCTTCAGAAAAGATTATTAAAATAATTTCTGCAAAGATAAAGGAAACAGAAATCTATTTACAAAATATGTATCAAGAAGTTGATAAGTTAAGAATACAGCTGTAAATATATGTATTCATTGTAATTTCAAGCAAGAAAAGTTTGTGCACGCGTCATTATAAGGAAACTAGCAAAAATAACTTTAATATTTAAAAGTATAGTGCTATGATCTGATGTAATGGCACATTTAAGAAAATTTCACGAAGAATCAGAAGCATTAATAAGAAATAAATACGAATTATTGAGACCA
>JABSSF010000020.1 GCA_013214485.1 Rickettsiaceae bacterium
TTTCTTAAATGTGCCATTACATCAGATCATAGCACTATACTTTTAAATATTAAAGTTATTTTTGCTAGTTTCCTTATGAAGAATTGGGTGCTTTAAATATTTGTGATACTGAACTTCAGGCAAAGCAAGCTATGGTTCATGAATATGTAAGTGAAATAATAAAAAATATCAGGGAATCTAATGGCAAAGTTGGTAATTTAATAGATCATATTGCAGCTTTTAAATCTGTAGCAATTGGTTGTTATACTAATGCAGATGTTAGATATTTTAATGAAAAAATAAGAAATCACTTAAAGAGATCTGGCATATTAAAAGGCAAAGATTACGCTTTTATCTCAGGTAGCGAGCAGGAACAAAGAATAGTAAATATATCCCTTGGTGAGCAAATAATATTTGAATCAGGTAAAAAGAAATTTAAGAGTTTTGGTGGGGTTAATAATCGGGAAATTGCCATAGTTACTAAAATCCATAATTGTGATGATAAGGGAATCGGAAGCTTTGAAGCAAGAATTATCCGCAAAAATAGTCATAATCAGGATTACCTTGAAACCGTTACTATCAGAACAGGAGAAAAAATCTTCCCAATAAAGTTCAATCACGCATATGCTCTAACTTCTCATATATTTCAAGGGGCAAAAGTACAGAAGATGTTAATGTATTTTGAAAAATATTACGAATCATTGATGGTACTTGCTACTCGTCATGTTAATGAACTAAAAATATATATTGCTAAAGAAATTATGGAAAATTTTGTCTACGCTAAAAAAGATTTAGATATCACTAAAGCGAGGGAAGATTATCAAATACAAGCATATACTACTGGAAATAAGCCAGATGAGAATGGTAATCAAGAACCACATACTAAAGAACCATATCCTGTCTACAAAATTGGTAAGTATTTGTCTAGCTCAAAGAGAGCAGATTTAAATAGTAGCTTATCAAATGATTACGGTTACAATTTACCTAAAAAAGAGCAACAATATCTACAGGATTTAAAAGATAAAGTAAGATATACTGAAGATAAAATACTGGAATTAAGGTTTGAGTTAAAGAAATGGCTAGGTTCAAATAGTAAGAAAATTCGCAAAAATATTTCAAGGAAGTTTAAGCTAAAATCTAAAGAAATAATTATTATTGATCCGCTTAAGGTAGCTAAGTCTAATAGATCATTTAAAGATAAATTAATATTAGCAGGTGATAATCCAGTAGATGAGAAAACATTAAATTTAAAGGTAATAGAGCATTTAGGCAAAATAACATGTAAGAAGAAATCCAGAATAGGAATAATTAGTAAAAAACCTGAATGGGGGAAATTAGCTTTAGATGATGGGGGAGCAGATGATCAAAATTTAATAATCTATAATTCTCTGAATAAAAAATCTAAAGATATGCTAGGTGATTTAGTTAAAGAACATAGTTTATGTGAGAAGCAAATCAAAGCAAGGACAAAGGCTGTAGAGAAATACCAACTACAGTTGCAGCAACTAGCTAAAGAAAATAAGCAAATAACAGGGAATCATTTAATAGTAAGCAAATACTCCAAAGCTCTGAAAGAACTAGCTGAGGTACTAAAAAAACTAGAATTATGGCAAGAAAAATATTTATCACCAGCAAGACAAAATGTAATGCAGGAAAAAATTGCTAAGAATCTTCATATTAATATGGCAGGGGTCAAAAACTTAAAAGTAAATCCATATATGCTACTTTCTGCAAGCAAACAGTTTAAAAGAGATTATGTAAATCGACATGAAAATGAGATTACCCATTTACAAAAACTTAAAAAAGAGCTAAGTGAAAATCCTGATAAGAATAATCTAGATGAATATCAGAAAATAAATCAGAGTTTGGATAAACTTTCGTTAGAAAATCATGAAGATTTAGCTGTAGCAATAAAAGATTACTTAAAAGATATGTCCCTAAAAATTTTAGATAATAATGACAAGCCGCTTGAGAAGAAAACTATCTGGAATAATTTAAAACCATTAGATAAGCATTTAATAGTACGAAGCATATTAACTAATTCTGCTATGCAAAAATTAAAACTTCTTTTTGAGGAAAAGTTAAAAATTAAACAGGAACTAACTAAAAATGCAAAAATAATCTGTAAAAATTATGATGGTTTTGTTAGACCAGATTTAACTAAAGAATTAGAAGAAAAAAAGCAGCAATTAGAACAAGAACACACATCTGGCAATAGTAATAATAATAAACTTGAAACTAATAAGCTTGTAAGGGAAATATCTAGATTAACTAAGCAAATAACAGATGCTAGTAAAGGTATTAGCAATGATCCATTACAAATGAAAATGAAAGATGTCTTAAATTCAGAGAATCTAAATTTTGAAACAGTAAGGGGGCATGCAAACGAAACAGACTACAAGTTTTATTTTGAAAATGTAAGTGTTAAACCAAGCCTGCTAGAGCATAAGAACTTTAACAAGGAGTTCGTTAGTTTGTTGCAAACCATGCTAGATCATAGAAATATGTCTCATGATAAAGTAACTTTGGAAGAATTAAATAACACATCGATTAAGGTAAATTTACTTAAAGAATTTATAAACTCTCAAGAAAACAGCTAACTATAGTGAGAGGTGAAATAGCATCCTTAAAATCTGAATATGACAAAGATATGGAAAAAATTAGCGATCTTCAATATAAGCAAAATATCGTATTTCCAGAATATTTATCAAATCTGTTCAAACGGGATAGTCACGAAATTATAGATCAGTTTAAGCAAAAAATAGCAGGTAGATCAAGAGATGAGGTTATGAGTTATATTTATTCTAATAAATTCATGCCTAAAATTGGTGAATTGAAAACTAATATTTTAGAGAGAAGTTTCTTAGGTAAAATAATCAATGATTTTAAGTGGCAAGGAGATAGAGAAAATTTGCGATATACTCAAGATAGTTTTGCTAATTATGTTGATGATATAATAGAACTTGATAAGCTACGAAATAAGTGGCAACAGCGAAATTGCGAAAAAGAAAGCAAAGATCTACAGATTAAACTAAATCTTGCTAAAGAAATCATGCCAAGCAAGCAGGAACAGGAACTGTTAAGTCAATTAGAGGAAATATTGCACCCTAGATCTGCTGATAATAACCAAGGCAATATTGTTAAATATAAAAAGTTACTAAAACATAAAGATGTTAAAAAAATACTAAATAAGTATAAAAGATTTCAGAAAAGATCGGATATTACTGAATTTTTGAAAAATTTAACAGATGCAACACAGATGAGGATAGATGGAAAAGTTAGTGATCCTTGGATGTTATATCACAAGATTCCAAGTGACGTAGCAGCACTAGATATAACAAAGGTGCTAAGTAGTAAATTCCTAGAAGATCATAAATTTATAACTAAATATGAATATCGCAACAAATATGGTGAATTACTGGGCTATAATTTATTATTTCATTTAAGAGGAGTAGATTATAACGGCAAGCCAATTGAAAAATTAGTACCAGTAAGTTACGGATATAATAAGGAAACAAAAGTCAGTAGCTGGGTTTCAAAAGGTTTTGAAGATAATGAAAGCACTCCAATATATGGGGCAGAAAAATTAGCAAATAATGATAAGACAGTGTTATTAGTGCAAGGAGAAAGGATAACAGATGAGGCAAGTAAGTTATTTCCTGAATGTACGGTGATTTCTTGGTTTAAGTATAAGGATGCAGTACAAAATGTTAATTGGGATCAGCTACAAGGGAAAAATGTAGTTATTTTGCCAGAGAATACTAAAAGCGGGAAAGAACTAGGTAATCAGATACAATTTAAGCTAACATTTTCAGGAATTAATAGTTATGTAATAGATGTAGAATCTTTATCACTCGCTGCAAAATTAAAAGCAGGTGAAAATTCAAATGATTCGTTACTAGATGGGGTAAAAGTAGATCATATAAGACTATTAATTCAAAAAGGGGAAAGAGAATGCGAACAAAACTCTGGTGGCAAAATTGCTGGAGATAATGATATTATAAACAAAGAAGCTATCCATGATAAAATTTTAAACTCAGAGTTTTCTACAGAATCACAAGGGCAGCAACAATGTCCTAAAACTGCTAATAATATCAAAAATGAGCGATGAGTTAATATTTATATAGGTTATTTAAATAAATAAATCAGAGTGAGTTCCAGTTCTATACAAGGTAATAGCATTTTCGGTTACTTCATAAATTAATAACCAATCTGGTTCTATGTGACACTCCCATTTATTCTTATAATTCCCAGTTAATTTATGAGGGTGGTGATGACTTTTTAAATCCTTTCCCATTGCTAATAATTCTACAACAGTAAATAATTTTGATATATCCTTATGCCTTTTTATAACACGCTTTAAGTCTTTCTTAAATAGATTGACTTGCTTAATTTCTTTCATTATTTATAGTATTTAGGTATTTTTTAAATTCAGCAAGAGAAGACTTAGTATATTCACCGTTCTCATCTTGTTGGAAAGCTTTTAGAGTTTCTTCATTTGGCATCTTTGCATGTGGCCTAAAAGGCAACCCACCAGAATTTATTGACTGTTTTAAAAATATTCTAATAGCCTCATTCAGAGTCATTCCCATATCTTTAAAAACTGCTTCAGCGTCATTCTTTATTTCTGAAGTAATGCGTAATCTTACATCTATAGTAGTCATATTATTTGCCTCAAAATATACATTATATATCCCTATAATAGGATATATAGCAACATTTTGCAAGAGAGAATTTACACTAACTAAATTAAAAGCTTAGATTCAAGTAACTCTAACTCTACCCAAAGCAAACCCATAACATAAACCTAGGTATTTATTTATATATGAAATTTACACCCATAGTTTAGTGTTTTACAATTGTTTTGTGTAAATTTAGGCATTGCTAAACTATTAAAATAGAGAAGAAAAATGAAAAAAAGACCGCTTGGAAGATTAGAAATTCCTATAGTTCCATATGACAAAGTGCCAGCTAATGTAAAGCCATTCGATGCAGTAAATTTTTTTAATGATGAATTTTCTATCGGTAAAGTAGTGGCTACGCATGAGTATAGAAATAAAAGTGGTGAGCTGTTATGTTACTCAGTAACTCAACAATGTAAAATTAATAACTTACTAAGAATAGTTCACCCTATAAGGTGGTGTTACAACAGAAACTTCAGAAATAACTGCTGGGAAATAAAGGGATTTGAAAATAACGAATTCACTCCAATATATGGAGCAGAGAAGCTAGCAAATAATCAAAAAACTGTGCTAATAGTTGAAAGTGAAGAAAAAGCTGATAAAGCAAATGAAAGATTCCCACAATACAATGTTATTTCTTGGCTTGGCGGTGTACGAACAGTTGATCAGGTTGATTGGTCACAGTTAAAAGGGAAAGAAGTAGTTATTTGTACTGGTCGCAAGAAAGAGGAAAAAAAAGCCAGAAAGGTAATTTCAAAAGAGCTAAATTACCATAATATTGAAAATAGTTACATAAACGATATTAAGAAATTACCTTCAGATCCACAGCAAAGCAAAAAAGGATGGGGTTTAGTAACTAACCTGTTAAACAAATTAAAGATGAATAGTATAAAATTATTTACACCAAAAAAAGAGAAGCAAAATTCTAATCTCTCTCGAATTCCAGAAGAAGTTAAAGAAAAATCTCCTCTTATTACAAGAGAACAAACTTCTGTAAAAATAAATGGTGTTGATATATCAAAGATATTCAAAAAAGATCTACTAGATAATAATAAAATTGTTGGTACACATGAATATAGAGATATAAACGGTAAGTTATTGGGTTATAGCGTAAGGTTTAAAGAAAAGGTTACTGCAAAAAATAAGAAATCAACTGAAAAGATTTTGCCAATAAGTTGTGATATTCAAAAAGATACAAATTCAGATAACTGGGTATTAAAACCTCCTACTGATAATGGAAGTACTCCCATATATGGTGCAGAAAAACTATCAAAGAATGATAAGACAGTATTATTAGTGGGAAATGAAAAAGCAGCAGACAAAGCTAGTAAGTTATTTCCAAAATATAATGTTATTTCTTGGTATGGAGGGTCGAAGACAGCGGAAAAAGTTGATTGGACACAACTAAAAGAAAAAAATGTAATTATCTGGCCAGATCATGGTTTAAATGGAGTAGGGTTAGGACACAAGATTTCACAGACTTTAGAAAAGTTTAGTTCTACAAAGGTTTATTTAGTAGAAGTAGAAAGATTCTGGTTAGATCTAGAAAAACACAAAGGTTGGAATTTATCGCAAAAACTACCAGACGGTTTAAAGCTCAGAGATATACAGTTAATACTTCAAAAAGGAGAGCGAGAATGTGGTATGCGTATTACCCCGTTTAAAGAAAATGAAAATATCAAAAATAATTATATCTCTGCTAAATCATCTTCTAATATTAAATTAAAATCTACATCAAATAATGCAAAATCCAAAAATTTGCGAAATGATCCCCCAAGTCAACAAAATAACAGTGGTAGGGATGGGCGGTAAGTTTACCTGAGCAACAAGTATTTTATGTACTTTAAGTTGAATTTATTTTGTTTCTTTAGCATTAAGACATGAGTGAATATCCTTTAAAATAATTCCGAATCTCTAAAACTACAACATCTATCTAAGTAGTTACTTATATATAGAATTTACACCTTTAGCTTAGCGAATGTAAAATAATCTGTTGATTTAAGTTTAAAGCTAAAATAACTATGAGTGTTACATCTAAAAAATCTAATTTACAAACATTTCTTTATGTAGTGTTTGGTTCTCTCGATGGATATGTTGCTTTTCGGAGCTTCCCAGAAAATGGCAATCAATCAAACAGGCCAATACTGGAATGGGTAAAAGCCGATGAAAAATTAATAGCAAATGCAGCAAGATTTAGTAAAAAAGCAAATAATAATAAATTCGGTTTTTATATAATTCCAGGAACTGTAGGGGCTATTGGAGAAGCAAAAAAGCATCATATTCAAGAGATGCAAAGTATTTTAGTAGACATAGATGATGGAAATACGGAAGAAAAACTACAAAAATTAACAAAGTATATTGGCAAACCAACATTAGTAGTTGAATCAGGTGGAATTACTAAAGATGGGCATACAAAGCTTCATGTTTACTGGCAACTAGTTGAAAAGGTAACAGGGGAGAATTTACAGCAAATAGCAGATTTAAGACGTGATTTAGCATTGGCAATCGATGGAGATATTCATTTTAAGTCCCTATCTCAGCCAATTAGAGTAGCAGGATCTATTTATCATAAGAATAAGGATGATAAATTAGTTAGAATCAGATCATATCATCCTGAAGAATATGAACTTGGGACTTTGGCCACTAATATTAATACACTGCTAAAATCAAGGGAATCAGATCCAGATTTTCAGAAAATATTGAATAATGCTAATAAAAAACCTATAGAATATATATTAACTGAAAAAGTATATGAAGGTGATAGATATAATAGGATTGGTCAAGTAGTAGGATATTGGATTCGTCGTTACTACGATGGACACGTTACTAAAGAACAAGCTTTATCAGAAATTTTTGATTTTAATCAAGTCATGGTAGATCCACCTTGGAGTGAAAAAGAGCTAGCCAAATGCATTAATGGCCTCTGGAGAACGCATATTGAAAATCATGGGCATCCTGATAATAAACAACCTAATAACCATCAATCTAATATTAGACAAGATAACGTTGTGTCTCAGCCAGCTAATAATACTCCTAAACCACAAACTACTCAAACTATAGTTACTAATGAAGTTAGCAAGCAAGATATTCCTAACCAAGTTCCGCTTCAACATATTAAAGATAAGGATCTAGATCTTACAGATAACAAAAATTATGATCTCTATGATAAAATGCAAAATATCATAGCTAATCCGAAAATTATAATTGATAAGCTAGATATTAGTAAGCCAACCTACAGCAAGGCTGATATTGAAAAAACAATCTTTAAATTTTTAGGCATTGATACAAAAAATATAGAATCTGCTTTAGAGCAAAATAATCTTAAGACAACGGAGCTTAATAAACTATATAAGGTTGTAATTAGTAGTCCTAAAATGGTAGCAGTTAATTTATATGATTTGAAAGGAAATATGATATTTCCTAAAAAAGATCGCATAGAATTAGAACAGCGACTTATCAAAGATGCTACCAGCCTAGCTAAGTTACATACTCATAATGTGAACATAACTACAAAAGACTTACAAATTACTGATACAAAGACTAATATTACTTTATCTAAAGAGCAACAAAACGCCATTACTCAGCTAGGAAATAGTTCAAACTTAGTTGTGCTTAAAGGACGCCCAGGATCAGGAAAAACTACAGTATTGCGGGATTTTGTCCGTGCTGTAAAAGAAAATGGTTATAACGTAATCGCAACTGCACCAACAAATAAAGGGGCAATGGAGCTTGAAAATTCAATAGGAACTAAAGTTATAAATACTGCTAAACTTAGGAAAAAATGGGAACTTGCTAAAGGTTTTGAATTTACCTTGGAAATGTCTCTTAACTACTATAAAGAAAAACAATATAAATCTAAAGTCCCAGTAATAGATAATAAAACCATTCTAATTATTGATGAAGCTTCAATGATAGATATGCGGGAAATGTATTATTTTATTTCAAATGCTCTACGGGCTGGGGCTAAGGTAATAGTTGTAGGTGATACTAACCAGCATAAAGCAATTAAAGTGGCAGGATCATTAATAATTGAGAAAATTGCTAAGGTAATAGAGCTTACGGAAATTCATCGTCACAATAATCCTGATTCAAAAATTAGGGAAGCTCATATATCAGCCACAGAAAAACTAAGTCAATTTAAGCTAAAGGAGGCTTTTGATATTTATGAAAAATTAGGAGCTTTAAATATCCATGATACTGAGTTTAAGGCAAAACAGGCAATAATTCATGAATATGTTGATCAGCTGCTGAATAAAGCTTCATTAAATGGTGATATAGCAGGACTTAGATCTGTAGCAATTGGTTGTTATACCAATGAAAATGTTGATTATTTTAATACACAAATTAGAGAACATTTAAAAAATTGTGGGATTTTAAAGGGTAGAGATCATCTATTTCAATCTGGATCTGGTAGTGAGCAAAAAATGATGAAAATTGCTCTTGGAGAACAAATAGTATTTTCTAGTAATAAAATAGAAACTGAAAATTCTGGAAGTGTTAATAATCGAGAAATTGGTATAGTAAGTAAAATATTGGAATCTAACCAGAAAGGTATAGAGCGGTTTCAGGCTGTAATACGTAGAAATGGTGCTGATAAAATAGTTGATATTAAAACTGGAGGGGAAGATTATCCTGTGTCTTTTAATTATGGTTATGCTCTAACATCACATGTATTTGAGGGAGCTAAAATAGAAAAAATGCTAATGTATTTTGAGCAATACTACGAATCATTAATGGTACTTGCTACCAGACACGTTAATAGCTTGAAAATATATGCAGCTGAAAAAAAATTAGAAAATATTATCTATAGCAAAAAAGATTTAGATATTGATAAAGCTCGAGAAAATTATCAAATAGTAAGTTATGCTAAAGATAGCAATATGGAAGATGGAGAAGTTAGAGACCCATATCCAGCTAGTAACATTGGTTTAATGTTAGATTCTTCAAAAAGAGCAGATTTAACTACTGCTTTATCACAAAATTATGGTTACCAGCCACCTAAAAAAGAGCAGCAATATCTTCAGGATTTAAAAGGAGAAGTAGGAATTGCTATAAATAAAATGCAAGAATCACAGCATAATTTAAGGAAGTGGCAAAATATTCATAGTGAAAAAATTATTAAGTCTATTGCAAGTGAGTTTAAGTTAAAATCTAGCAAAGATATAAATATCAGACCTGTTAACTTAGATAGAACTAGCAAGTTATTGACTAGCAAATTACTAAAAGAGCAACCTAACTTAAAGGAAAGTAACCAGCAAAATATCAACTTAGCAATTAATAATTATATTCAGCAACTAAAAGGAGGTAATGATAATGAAAAAGCTGTTTCTCGGCCAGAATGGCAAAAATTAACTAAGTTCGATCAGGATGTAGTAATTTATTCCTATTTAAATGACAACGCAAAAAATAGACTAAGTAATTTAGTAAATATCTATCATTTATGTCAAAAAAGAATAATTACCAAATCTAATTCTGTGGTTAGATATAAAGTGCATTTACAAAAACTGGCCATTCGGAATACAAAATTTTCTGGCAATCATTTAGTAGTTAGTAATTATCTTAAAGGGCTGAAAGATTTGGCAAATGCCACTGACCAATTAAATTCATGGCAGCAAAAATATTTAGCAGCAAGCGAGCAAGCAAAAATAAAGGAATTTCTAACTAAAAAGCTGAATATTAATACTAAGAACTTAGGCAATTTACAAATAAATCCATACACATTAATTTATGCCTCAGGTGATTTTCAAAAAGACCATGTCCAGCAACATAAGGAAGAGCTTGAAAACTTAAAAGAACAAAAAGAAGCTTTAAGCAAACGTTCAAATAAAACTGAACTACCAGAATATAAAGCTAATCAAAAACGTTTAGATGAAATTTTTCTAAATAATGGTAAAAGCTTGGATACTGAAATCAGAAATTATTTAAATAATCTAGCAATAAATAATAAAAATAATAAAGAAATGGTAGATTGGAAAGATATAAGCCCTCGTGATCAGCATTTAATAATTGGCAAAATATTACCAAATAATGCTATATCAGAATTAACAGTAATTATTGATACTAGACAGAAAATTAAGCAAGAAAATATTAGTAATGCAAAACTGATTTGTGATAATTACAAAGGCTTTATTAATCCTGAATTAAAGAATATGTTACAAGAAAAAAAGTATAGGTTAGAACAAGGATTTTTATCAATAAGCCAGAAATGGCAAAAAAACATGGCTCTAAAATTTGATAGTAAAGCAAATAAGGATATACGAAATTTAACTGAAAAAGATTTAAAACAAGCAATGGGCATTTACCATGAGATCAAAAAATGGCAAAAAGATAACCCTAAAGAAAAAAACCTATCCAATATGCCAGCTAGTGTTTTTGGGTCTGATAAGGTGGTTATTTCAAAATATCAACGAATTGTGATGAGTAAGTTTAATAGTAAAGATCCACTAAATAGCTCAAGAAATATAATGAATAGACAGCTTTGCCCTATTACTAAAAATGCTATAAAATCATATCGAGAATTTGACCGTAATAAGCATGGATTGCAAAAAGAAATTAAAGAAATACAAAAAGGACTAGCAAATGAAAAATTAGGTATCACAAATGATCCTTTAAAACTTACGATGCAAGAAGTATTAGCTTCACAGAATTTAAATTATGAAACAGTTTTAGCTAGTGCTGATAAAGTAGATTACAGATTTTATTTTCAGGATATAAGTGTTAAATCAAGTTTTATAGAAAATAGAAAAGCTAGTAAGGAGGTGGTAGAATTACTGGAAACATTATCTGCTCATAAAAATAAATCTAAAAATGAAATAACTAAGCAAGATTTAGTTGCTGTATCTAGCAAAGTAACCTCAGTGATAGAATCTCTAGAAAGCCATGAAGAATCGCTTACAGATAACAGGTGCGAAATAAAAGAATTTGAGGCCGAATATGATAAAGATATGGGAACTATTAATGATTTAGAGCGATATCAAACTAAAGAATTTCCAGAGTTTTTATCACGTATATTTAAAGAGGATAGTCATAAAATAATAGAAAAATTTAATGATCAGGTTGTAGGACTCTCAAAAGAAGAAACAGAAAAACACATATGCTCAGATGATTTTCTAAAGAACTTGGGTCAATTAAAATCTGGAGTTTCATCTCAGAGTTTAGCTAGAAAGATTTTTACTAAAATAAATGAGAGGGAATCAGTAAAACAAAATGTAAATAATGCTAGAATGCGTTTTGCTAAATATTTTAATAGTAAAAAAGATATTGCTAAGCTCAAAAATCATTGGCAACAACAAAATTATACAGAAAGCCTAAAGAATCAAACTGATGATTTACAGCAATTGCAGAAGTTACTACCAAATAAGCAAGAACAAGTACTTTTGAATCAGTTGTTAGAGGTTTCTAAAGCAAAAAGTAATAATCAAGATAATATAGGTAAGTATCAACAAATCCTAGTAAGTAGTAATACTACTAAAATATTAAATGATTATGCAAATATTAAGAACAAATTACTTCAGAATCAAAATGCTAATATCGTAGATGTTAAAAATCCAGCATTGAAATCAGAAGAACTTAAAGGATTTAATTTAGCAAGTAAGGTAACTAATGTAAGGGGTAATGAGATTAAGAATTTAGGACAAGAACTAGGAAAAAAAATCATACAACCAGATAAATTTCAAGAGGATAAAGCTGCTCAAAATAGTGCTAACTCTGAACTTAGTGCAGATGACTCTATCGCAAATAAATCTAGTGAACTAAAAATTTCTAAGGAACAACAACACTTACAACAAACTCAAAATAACAGGGATAGCCGATAAAATATACTTATTATATATCGAACTCTCTAGATAATTCAATTAGCTCTTTAGAATAGTATTATATAACTAGATAGCCACTTATATATAAAGTTTACACCCCTAATTTATTGTTTTACACTTATTCTAATAATTTTTTCAATTACTTTAAGGAGGAAAAATGATCAATAATGGTAGAGGAACACCAAGTGGCTTCTTAGTTCCAAATGATAATATACCAAATAATGTCAAACAGCCAGACGAAAAGCAAATTTTAAAAAAGGAATATATAGATCAAATTAAATTTACAGGTAAGCATGAATACAGAAATGAGACTGGTAATTTAATAGGATACGTAATAAATGCTGAAAATAAAAAAGATGGTAGTGAGTTTCAAATTCCTGTAAGCTGGTGTTATAACATAAAAACAGATAGTAATTGCTGGGTAGTTGACTCATTTAATGATAATGGTAAAGTGCCAATATATGGGGTAGAAAAATTAGCAGATAGTAATAAAACTGTGCTGATAGTAGGAAATGAAAAAGCTGCTGACGGTGCAAGTAAGTTATTGCCAGAGTATGATGTTATTTCTTGGCTTGGAGATTCAAAAACAGCTGCTATGGTTGACTGGAACAGGTTAGATGGGAAAAACGTAATTATCTGGCCAGATAATGAGCCAGCAGGAATAAAAGCAGGGCAAAGAATTTCAGATCAATTACATTATAATAAAGAATTCTTTGGGATGAAAGTTGGTTACCATCTAGTGGATATTAAAAACATGTCTTTAGATAAGAATTGGATGAATTTATCTGATCCATTACCAAATGGCGTGAAAATAAGTAATCTTAAATTGTTATTAAACAAAGCTGAAATAGAATGTAAAGAATTTAACATAGTTAGGGAATCTGAATCAATAAAAAATAGTCCAAAACCTGAGACGCTGAAAACTAATTCAGAATTATCTCCAAATCAAAACCACGTTTCTAATGAAATAAAAAAAGTAAATTCTACTACAGGATTACCAGATCCACAGCAAAACTTTGCTCCTAGTAGGAGCGGTCGATAAGTCTAAATATCTTAGATTAATATTGCCTTATCTTCAAAAAGCTTATAAGTATATTTAAAAACTTTCCAGAGATCTATTATACCTTTAATACCAGTATATATAAGTGGCTATCTATTTATATATACAGTTTACACTCTTAGTTTAGTAATTGTATAATTATTTAGTTCAAATATATTGCTAACTACTTAAATTAGAAAATAAATGGATAAAAAATTACTAGAAGAATTAGAAGATGAACATGTTCCTTACAGAAAAATGCCGCCAAATGCAGACAAGTTCGACCCATTGGATATTTTTGGAGATTATTACAGTACTCATGTAATTAGCCTTCATTCTTATAAAAATAAAGATAATGAATTATTATTTTATACAGTAGGCTTGGAACATAAATATTTAAATGTAAAAAACGATTTTAGACCGATGAGATGGTGTTATGATACATACTCCAAAAGTGATTTATGGTGGCCAGTAGATTCTGTAAAAGACAAATATTTGCCAATATATGGAGCAGAAAAATTATCTAGAAAAAATAAAAATGTTCTAATAGTTGAAGATGAGAAAAAAGCTGATGAGGTAAGTAAATTACTCCCTAAATACAGTGTTATTTCTTGGGTTTGGTGTGATGCATATACAGTAAAGTATGTTGATTGGTCACAGTTAAAAGGGGAAAATGTAGTTATTTGTACTGGTTGCAGCAAAGATGGAATAAATACGAGAAAAAAAGTTTCAAGAAATTTAAACAAACTTAAGATAAGAAATACTTATATAAATGATGTTAGGCAATTGGTTGTAGGCTTACAAATTAAAAGCAACAAGCAACAACATACTGATATTTCACAAACTGCTCAAATTGGACAAATAAACAAGGCTAATGAATCCCTTCTTCCTGTTGAGCAAGACAATGCTGATAATAAATTAAAAAAGGGTGATAACATAAAAAAAGTATTTAAAAGGGAATTTCTAGATAATAATCAGATTATTCGCACACATGAATATCTAGATAAGGATAATAAATTAATAGGTTATAATGTAATATTTAAAGAAAAATATGCTGTTAATTATAAAAAATCAGTCAAAAAAATATTATTATCTGTAGATTTAAACTCAGACTTTGAGCAAACTGTGGATGATTGGTGGTCTAGTAATAGCCCAATATATGGAGCAGAAAAATTATCTAGAAAAAATAAAAATGTTTTAATAGTTGGAGATGAAAAAGCTGCGGACAAAGCGAGTAAGTTATTCCCAGAATATAGTGTCATTTCTTGGTTTGGAGGATCGAAGACAGCGGAAGAAGTTGATTGGACGCAGTTAAAAGGAAGAAATGTGATTATTTGGCCAGACAATGACCCAGCAGGAATAAGAGCGGGATTTCTAATTTCAGAAAATTTAAAAAATCTTAGATCCACTAATTGTTATTTGCTGGAAATTGAGAGATTATGGTTAGATCAAAAAAAATACAAAGGTTGGAATTTATCAAAAAAACTACCAGATGGTTTAAAATTCAGAGATATACAATTAATAATTCAAAAAGGAGAGCGGGAATGTGGTATGCCTATTACCCCATTTAAAGAAAATAAGGATAAATATATTTCCTCTCAGATAAAAAGCAATTCTCAAATAAATCCTAGCAAACATTCTACCATTGGTAAATCAAAATCACCCCCACCTCAGAAACAGCAACAAAACAATAGTGTTAGAGATGGGCGGTGATCACTTCTACCTAAAAATAAACCTTTACCTGGCAAGCCCCTAGATAGGCTTGGTATTTACGCCTAGCATAGACATCGTAACTTAAGCTAATATCTACTTTATTCTTAATTTTAGCTACCACCGAAGCTCCAACATTAAATCCTATTTTTTCTTTATTTTTAATTTTTGTTTCAAAATAATTATCATTTATTCCTATCTTGGTTTGTATTTTTCTTTTTTTAGTATGTAAATTTTGGGTCACCGAAGTGCGAACTTCTGGAGTAAGTATAATATTTTTAACGAAAACCTTATTCCCTAATAATTTAATACCAAAATTGCCTGTAAAACTTCTGTAAGAATTTGGTTTATTAGTTCTATTATCAATACCTAAGCCTTTTTCTTTAAATTCTGTATCACTGTGAATACCATAATCAAACCCAATATTTGGTACAAACATTAATCCCTTATTACCAAATTTCACCTTATATCCAGCACTTAGCGATAGATTATAACTAGTGTTACGAAACTTAGCCTTACCTCGGTAATCTTTTGCTAAAATAGTTAAAGTACGATCAGTTTTAATTTTGTTTTTGCCAGCAGAAAGCATCCCTTGCATATATATCTTATTGGTGAGATCATACTGAGCATATAGAGACAAAATATTACTATTAATGCCGATATTCTGCAGCACTTTATCTCTTTTAGATTTCACCTGAGAATATAAATTACTATAGGAAACCCCAGCTAAAAAGCCCTCATTTATCAGATAATCAACACCTACTATCACGCCACGCATATTGCTCTTATAACCATATCTATCTTCCCCTTGTTTTTCTTTTCCTGTGCCAATTAAGCCTCTGATCCAAACATTATCAAATCCTGTAACCTCACCACCAGCAGTTGCTCCTGATATAAATGTCATTTCATTAAATCTTCTACTAACACTAGCTATTACAGTATTAGACATATAATTTATATTTTCTGCAGTTATTCTCGCTATATTATCATTATTATTTTTATCAATTTCTATTGCAGCAGTTTCATCAAAAGAATCAGCAAGCATTTTTATTAATTCCCTATTATCACTATCCATAGCATTTACGTCTGTATCATTTCTAGATAAATCAATAATATCTTGGGGAGATTTTTCACTAGCTTTACTATCTTTAGTAACTATTTTAACAACCTCCTTGAGATTATCATCATCTTCTAATAAATCTTTGATTATCTTACTTTGCTTAATTCTATCATTTGATTTATCTTTTACCGTTGATACTATTTTTTTCTTTATAGTTGCGACATTTTCTTTAATTTCTTTGTTCTTTTTATCTTTCTTTTTTGAGCTAACTTCTTCAACTGCTTGCTCGATATTGGTTAAATCATCGTTTGTTGTATCGGATTTTGATAACTCAGATTATAGTTTCTTACAAGCCGCCTTTAAATCCTTTTTTATTTCTTCAATAGCAGCTATTTCTTTTTTTGCATCATCTATTTGCTTTAACAATTTTTTAACTTCAATTGCAATGGATTCTTGCTCATTATCTAAGTTCTTGTTATGTTCTATCGATCCACTGGGTAGTTTATCACTTTGATCATCTAAGATATAAGCTTCTTTATTATAGTTAGATTCTTTTTGTTTAGGATTATCTGCTTCTATTACTACATTATCATCTTTTTTTGTTTTTAGTATTGCTTCATTCATGGCTTTTTCTATTAACTCTTTTACCGTAGCTTTAGCAATCTTTTCTGCTTCTTTAGATTTAGAATTCACTTTATCCCTATCTTGCACTAATTGAAATCCACTCGATATGTCTGAAAGCTTTTGATATTTTTCTTTAGATTGTTGCGTATTTTTTGATTTTTTAGCTAGGTTCTTTTTTGGTTCTTTACTCCCATCTGTCTGATTAATCATCGAATCATCCTCTGTACCATAGTCACTGTTCCAAGATGCTACAATGTCCAAACGTTTCTTTTTTTGTAATGTGATTAATTTGTTATCAGCAACCTCTACCCAGAGATTTGGAATCAAATTAAAATTCCCTTCTATTTCTGCTTCTGTAAGACTTGGGATATATTGACCTTTTTCATTAAAAATAATATCCCCATTAGCTTTTATACTGCCAGCAATTTCATATCTACCACCATCAAATTTAACTGAAGCTACTGGCTGATTAGTACCTATGTGACCTACCATGCCACCACCTGAAAATTCTACATGACCTATTCCATAGGCTTTTTGGCCACCAATATCTTGCCCATCAATACGTGGGTTGGTTGTAAGGGCTTTATTAAATTTAATAGTAGCACTCCTTGCTAATAAAATATCACTAGATATATAATCACTATCTATTATTGCCATACCATCTACATATAACAAGCTTGCATTAAGATCTTTAAATATTGCTGCATTTTTTACATTGCCTTTATTTTTTACTAATATTTTAGTTAGTCCTTTTGTTTTAGTTCCAAGTGAGGGAACTATATTTTTACCAATAATCTTAACTACCCCTTTCCCTGTTATACTACCTTGAAAATTAACATTCCTATTAATAGTAAGAGTTTGAGTTCTATTATATATCCTTATGTTATCAATACTAAGGTCTTTAGTTAAAGTGGCTTTAGCATGCTTATTCATAAATGCAACCGATTTTAAGGGGGCAACATCTTTATCTCGAACTTCTATTAGAGAGCCATCTAACATTATTTTTTCATCTGGAATTTGAATTTGAGCATCTTTATTATTTTTAAAATCTGCAGTATAGTAAAGATGGTCTGCTTTCTCTGTGACGTTGTGAAAATGCAACTCTCTTAGAATTGGCACGTTATCATATTTGAGTTTATTTGCAAATATATTATATGAATACCACTGATGTGCGAATTCTTTTTTTCCAACTCTTATCCAGCCATTAACTATAAAAGGTGGTTTTTTTGAATTATTTTTGTTTTTTAGTGGTTTTACAATCTTGGTGTTATTAGAAACAGTATTATTTTCTTTGTACTTTCTAATCGGAGATTTATAGGAAATATTATTCCTTGAAAATGATCTATAAGATGTATTATTACTTCTGAACAAATTTTGCTCAGGTTTAGAGGGTTCATTTGATAGATTATCTGATAAGCAAAAAAATGAAGAAGATTTTCTAGAATTAAATAAATTTTTCTTATGCTTATATAGGTCATTAGATAATGCATCTCCTAAAAAAGAAGATGAAGCTTCCAATCTATTCATAGGGGCTAGAATAAGAAATACTATTCCCATTATTGCTAATATCTTAGGTAATTTTATTTTAAAATTAAATAGCATAATATCTCCCTTATTACATACCATTTAATAAAGATATAAAAATAATTAAAATGTTTCAACTATAGTTATTTATAACTATTGATTTAATTATTATAGGTTGGTTTGTAGATTATCTATTGCTTTTAAAATACCTATATATAAAGGAATTGAAGAAAGGATTTACTTTGCTATTTGTTTCTATTGCATAAGACAGAACTCATCATTAGTATACACTTAAAGTTGTTTATTTTTAAATAATAATAAGCTACAAAGTTAAATATTGTTAATATAAAAACTATTGACTTTTTTCTCTTTGATAGTTATGTTGTCTACGTAGATATTCTACAAATTTTTATATGCTAGGTCTTCGAAAACCTACAATTACAGGAATACACATTATTTTTATAGAATTAATAAATCTACAAAAGTAGGGGTATTCCTTTTTTAACTCGGTCGGGGAAACTGTAACGTATGTTCAGGAGTTTCTCTAAAGGTTACTGTGGTTATGTAATTGTAATTTCGAATTCCCCGACCACAAGAATATTATATTAATTCAAGTGAGGATATAAAAATATGAAATATACCAAGTAACACAATATGCGATTATATACGCATTTCAAGTCCTAATAAACAATCACAGCAAAAATCCTAAAAATTTACAATCCATAGAAAATAACTAGCATCTTGGTAGTGACTTAATGCTTCCAAAACGGTGGTATTTTCTATTTGATCGGGGAAACAATAACATATGTCCAGGGCATTTTTTTGCCTAAAAGTTATTGTATTGTTGATTGTACAATTTAGGATTCCCCGATCATCAAAGTTTTATAGTTTATAGGGGTTAAATGATCAACAAATTAAGAAAGAAAATCAAAAACATATATTTATTTCTAAAACAGCCACATGTAATAATTTTTCTTATATTTTTAATTGCCTCTTTAATGATTATCATGTCGTGATTATATTATATTAAAAATAAAACAAGTATTATGTTAGAAAAATTAAAAAATAATAAAAAAATTCAGTATCTATTGAAAAGAATTAGACATCCATATGTCATAATACCGCCTATAGTAATATTTATAATAATAATAGACATAATAAAACTGAAATCTTAAGTGACTAAGATTAATGAGGTCTTGAAAATTTGTGGTAAACCCAACTAAATATTTTAAGCATCCATGAGTCCTTTTGTAATTTCATCTTTAATTTAGTAATTGGATACTCACCAGCGAGTTTAACAAAACAAGTACCAATAGGTAAGGAAACTAGCAAAAATAACTTTAATATTTAAAAGTATAGTGCTATGATCTGATGTAATGGCACATTTAAGAA
>JABSSF010000021.1 GCA_013214485.1 Rickettsiaceae bacterium
CATTTGAAAGTAACTTTATCTCCGACTTGCATTTTAGGTAATTTATAATTACCAGGCAGCGAAATCACGTAACCACCGTCAGGAATCTTGCTATCTCCATGAGAACTTATCTCTAATAATTTATTGTCACTGCTGATAATTATCTCAGTTCTGGTATTATAGTTAGATAAAGTAGACTTGCCCCAACTATCATTATATAAATAAGTTTGCTTGTTATTAATATATTTATTAAACCTATTTATTTTAAACTCATTATTGCCAATAAATATTGCTAAAGATGGCTGCAGATTTTTAATTTCTACTTTAGAACCTTTTTTTATAATACACGGCAAATTTTTTGACTGCATACCATAAAATTTACCATCTATAAATAATGCACCACATGGCATACCATCATCATTACCAGCAATCTCAAAAAAGCCAGCATTAATACCAATATCAGCATTTTTTCTTTTTACAATGTCAGCTAAGAATTCTCGACCAAAAACACTATCATGACCACTAACTAATTCCATCTGATATTCTTCTGGATTGAGTTTTAACACATGTATATGATGAGCATTTTGTTCATCTAATGAATAGGTTGGCTTGTTTGTAATTGCAAAACCATTCATGTTAAATAACAAAATAATAAAAGAGATTAATAAAGAATATTTATTCATGACCAACTAGCATAATTTTCAACACTTACAGATTAAAGCATTTAATATCTATGTCAAGGAAAGAAAAATCATTTATTAAATTACAGTACCAAACCCATAAGCTAATCATTGAAATAACTTGACATATTTAGCGTAAACCTTTATAAGGCCCGATGTTTTTAAATAAGCATTTTTAATATAATACATGCAAACTAACACAGAATTACAAGCAATAAAGCCACACATTTATCCTATTTGGATTTGGGGCTTTTTTATCATAATTATAGCTTTAATTGTAATTAATTGTCGCAGCTTGCCATATTATATTAAAAATGCTCGTTATATACATGAGGGTAAACAGTTATTAAAAAATGGTGATATTGAAGAAGCCCTTGATAATTTCAATCAAATTGCTAGTAATCTAGAATTACCCAAAGAAACAAAATTATACTTAGCTAGGCAATTATTTAAACGAGATGATGAAGGAGATCGAGAACTGGCAGTATATTATTTAATAGGCCTTTCATTAACAGACAAAGAATTTGATAGGCTAAGTGAAGTAATGCCAGATAATGTTAAATCATTATTTCAAAAAGAAAAGAGATAATAATATGTTTTTTTATATTCCAGGACAACTTATTTCATTGGTTACTTTTCCAGGAGTTATAGTACATGAAATTGCGCATCATTTTTTTGCTGATATTAGTGGAGTACCAGTATATAAAATTTGTTATTTTCGTATGGGTGATCCAGCAGGGTATGTAATACACGGAGAGGCACTTGAATTAAAACAAGCTTTTTTAATCTCTATTGGTCCATTAATTATTAATAGCCTATTATGTATATTAATTACCTCCACTTTTGTTTATCCATTATTGATTTTTGATGATCATACAGTACATTTTACTAATATAATGGCTGCATGGATCGGGTTTTCTATTGGCATGCATGCATTTCCCAGTAACCAAGATACTGATTCATTCCTTCAAGCGTTAGACAAGTCTGATAAAGACGGGATATTAATTGTTATATCAAATATATTTGCAGTAATTATAAAAATTGCAAATTTTTTTAAAGCGGCATGGTTTGATTTATTTTATGCCATTGGTCTTAGTTATATGCTACCTGCCATAATCGGTTATTAAACTAAATGGGAATTAGTAATATATCTACTAATTTTACTTTTATTAGTGGTCAGATTTTTTTTCCTTGTTAATAATTCCTGTTGCTTTCTGGTAAAACTATCACGTAATAATCTAATACGAGCTTGAATTTCTCCTAATTGGTCTTTGGTATAATTGCTATTTTTAATTATGGTATCTAAGTTAGAAAGAAATTCAATTAATTCTGGGTTTTCAAAATTTTCACTAGCATCTTTGGCAAATGAATCATATTTAGTAATAAATTCTTCCCAACTAAGTTTAGTATTCATTGCGCCCTCCTGTTCTTTTTGTTATCATTCTGCTCATATATATAGGTAAGTATTTCCGCTACTACGGAATATACCTCTAAAGGGATATATTCATTTATATCTAATAATATTAATATTTCAGCAAGATCAGAATCTTTATGTATAGGGATATTATGTTCTTTAGCAATTGCAATAATTCTTTTTGCATGATCTTCTTTTCCAGTGGCAAGTACCTTTGGAGCAGGATCTTTTTTTTTATCATAACCAAGGGCAATTGCTTTTTGACCTTGACATAAATTATTATACATAAATATTAGTTTAAAGTTTAAATTATTATGATTAATATAAAAAATATCGCAAAATTTTTTGCTACATTTAGTTATTTAGGAAATATCAAATATATGCCTGGTACTTTTGGTTCCTTAGCTGCATTCCCTCTATGTTATATAATAATGTATTTTATTTTAAATTACAAAGTAATTTTTTCAATCACTGGGTTTAGTTATTATGAAAACCAAATTATAAATATGTTTGTTCTTAATTTAATTGCTACAATATTGATATTTATAATTGGCACATATTTTACAACGATTTATCTTAAAACCGCTAAATCTAAAGACCCTAAAGAAGTAGTAATTGATGAAGTAGCTGGACAAATGCTTGCTATTACTTTATCTTCATTTTCTACGGTGGTTATGTATGGGTCGAATATTGAAGTCTATTTAGAACAAAACATTTTAAGCTTTTTAAATTTATTTTTAATACCATTTCTATTATTTAGATTATTTGATATTTTAAAACCATGGCCAATTAATTGGTTTGACCAAAACATAAAAGGAGCCTGGGGCGTTATGCTTGATGATATTGCTGCAGCAATTTTTGCCTCCGTTGTTCATTATGTAATAATATTTTTTATAATAGATTTGTTAAATTAAGAAACTTTTAAATTTAAATAGGGGTTATATGCAAAAAACATTAGTTAATCTGGAAGAAAAAATTATAGTAGGATTAAATACTAACACTGGGTATGAAGAATTAAGCAATGGCTCAACAAAAATTGCCGATCTAATAAATAACTATTATGGAAGTAACATAGAGAAAGACATTGCTAATAGAAAAACCCCTGGTATCACTTATAGTGTTTATAGTGACTATACCAGTAATTATCTCGGTAATTATCAATATCATTATGGAGAAGAGGTAAGTAACTCTAGTAAAGTTTCTACTAACTTACATAAAGTAATAATTCCAACTGGAAAATACATTAAGTTCACAACTGAGCCTGGTAAAATACCAAATGTTATTATCCAAGCTTGGCAAGAAATTTGGCAATTAGAAGAAACAAATAATTTAGGCGGAATCAGATTATATAATAGTGACTTTGAATTATATGATCAACGTAGCATGGATCCTAATAATGCAGTGGTTGATATATATATTGGTATTAAAGAATGACAGATAAAATATTAATCAATTTAGCATCCCAAATTAAAACAGCTTGCGATAATAAATATTCTATAGCAACAGCTGAATCTTGTACAGGAGGTATGCTTGCTGGGTTTTTAACAGCAATAGCAGGATCTTCTAATTATCTATATGGTGGGTTTGTTACTTATTCTAATCAAGCTAAAATTGATATGCTAGGAGTGAAATCTCCTAGTTTAGAACAATATGGAGCAGTATCAAAACAAGTAGCATTAGAAATGGCTATTGGAGCAAGGGTAAAAAGTAATAGTTTTTTAGCAGCTTCAATTACAGGAATTGCAGGCCATTCTGGAGGAACAAAAACTAAACCTGTTGGCACTGTATGGTTTGGTATTGCTCTTAAAAATGGTGCATATGATCATGTTGAACATTTTACAGGCAATAGGGAGCAAATAAGGCTTAACTCTTGCAAAACAGCAATGGAGTTAATTTTAAAATATATACCTAAGACAAATGAAAAACCAGTCATCACAAGCCGACTATAGTTATTAATTAGTGAGCATTCACGACAAAAAATGTAATAGAATCAAATCTGGATCGTCACGCCAACCAAAAGGTTGGCTCATGATGACGGTTTGGGTGCATCGCAAACGTACACCATTAATTATGAAGTAAAAACGTCGTTGCTTATTCCTGGACTAATTCGCCACTTACGAACTACTCCATCATAATTTTAATATATGCTTTAGTGTGTAAATCTTTTAAGAATTTTGTTGCTTTTTGTGACACTTTATTGTTAGAAATAAAACTTTTTATTTTATTATCCTCTTGTGGTAGTAAATTCTCTACTTGTTTTTTACAGACAAAAATTAACTTAAATTGGTTATTTTCTTCATATATATTACTACTCTCACCCTCAGTAGTATCAGCTATTACAGATTGAGTTTTTTCTCCTTCTGATTTTTCTATCTCAGTTAATTTCCCTGTTATCTTTATAAGTTCAATATCATAGCCACGTGACTTGTATTTAACTTTATCACAGTTTGATAATTTAGGTTTTATCCGATTCATGGCATCATGTGAACGCTTATCTGTTTTACTAGATTTATAAAGTAAAGCTTCTACTTCCAAGTCTTTGTCATTAACTATGTCAAATACTGTAACATTAAATTCATTTGGTGATACCGATATACTACTAGATAAAGAATTAATAATGTTATATTTTATTAATTCTGCTGTAACTTGATCGATAAAACTACTTACCTGAACTCCCTTACTTTTCATAAATGGCAATAAATTTCCAGCAGGCATTCCATTACGTTGTTCAATAACAGCAATAGCGTTATTTATTTCTTCTTGAGAAACCGTCCCACCAACAGTTTCAGCATGTTGATTCAGTAATTCTTCTTCTATTAATATATTTAGGATATTTCTGTTTAACGCCTTTTCTTGCTGTTTATTCGCAATCCTAATATTATTTAAAATAGTTACTAATTGTTTTCTTTTTTCAAACTCATATCTAGTTATAGGTTTATCATTTACAATTGCAACGATATCTTGTTCTGCGTTTGCTGCAGTGCAGATAGAAAATAATATAGCAAAACCAATTAATATTTTTTTCATAAACTTAACCTCAAATTCACATATTTAACACTTTCAAGCCAATTTTAAAGCCATATCTTCTGGCTTTAGAAACTCCAATTTTTTCATTAATAGTATAATTATCATATATTTTCAGTGATATACTAGCACAATCGTTATGATATGTCATCTTTATAGTTCTTTCTAATAATTTAAATTTCTTACGTTCAAAGTCTATTCTAGATGACGCACCAAGTGATATATTAGATGTCAGTTTATATTCAAAACCTGAATATAGTTGTTTTATTTTATTTTTAGCTACAAAAAAATCATCTTCAGCATAATATTTAGATATATTATTAAGACTAGAAAACCCAACGTTAGCACTATATCTATCATAATTAGCTGTTAAATTTACTTCATCTCTAATTGGTTTTAAATCTTTAGTACGACGAAAACTATAAAATAACTCAACATTGTTTAATATGTCTAAAGTAGAACTACCGACATAATCCATATTATTGTTATCATCAACGTTATCCTCGTATATCGTGGAACCTAAAAATAATTTTAGATAATATGATTCAGACAATAATGTCGAACCTAAACCGTAATTTAAACGGTTACCATATTCATGATAATCGACACCGTTAAAGCGATTAGGATTAAATAAATTACTTTCCATTAATTCATATTTTGAAGCGTCTACTATACCAAATTTATTATATTTTGGATCAAACTTCTTACCGATAGTTATTGAGGTAGTTGGTTCAATATCGATACTGGTTTTGGGTGATAAAGCTCTTGAAATAGGTAATTGCCATTTACTTTGAAACTCAGGAATGTTTCTATATAAGTTTAAGTCTTTATCTGTAAGATTTTCGGCAACTAAATTTACTGAATAAGCATCCATTCTATTAGCTAAAGCAAAACTATATAATTGTCCTGAATCAGTTATATAATTAGTATTTAAAGATAGGTCAAAAGCAGTTCTAGCAATGCGTTTCTTTAATTGTTCATTATATACTAGGGTACTATTTTTAACTGCAGCATATATAGTTTCATCATCATTTATAGGGATAATATTTTGACTAGTAATAAAAGGAAAAATAACTGGAACATTAAATTGACTATTTTGCTTTTCCCGTAAATCTTGGAAATAATACCCTTCAACGTTTAAATAATTTCTATCACTGAGAGTGTAAGTATATAATTTTGAAGTTAAGTAAGACTCCCCATACATTTGATGGTAATTTTTCAAATAAGCTTTATCAGAAGATCTTCTAACATCAAAACCATACCATAGATTATTATTGTGAAAATTACCATTAGTGAAAATATGATATCTATCAGTTTTATCTAATTCTTGATTATTATCAGTTTTAACTTTAAATGGGGGAGTACCATAACTTCCCGCAATTTGATATTGACCGTATTTTAATTTATGTCTTAATTCTGCTTCATAAATAATATATTTTTTTGCCACTCTAGGACTTAAGGTAATATCTAAATTTGACTTAGCTCTATAATAAAATGGAATTAGAACTCCCCCCGATTTCATTTCAGGAACTAAAAACCCACTTTTTGCTGAAGCATTCGGTGTTGGGTGCGAGAAAAATGGAGCATACATTATAGGAGTGCCATAAATTTGAAAAAAAGCATGTTTATATATGATTGTTTCTTCCTTCAAATCAACATAAGTATCTCTGGCACTAACTTGCCAAAATGGTTTTTTATTCTTACACACTGAACATGGAGTAAAAGAACTTTTATAAAGAACCATTTGCTTATCATTTAATATTTTACCAAGTTTTGCGGCAACAATTGAATTATCAACAAAACGGATAGCAAACTCCTCAATAATTCCCCATTTTAACTTATGCTGAAATACTGCTCCTTCACCTATTATTACCTTTCCTAAATCATTTTCAATTCTAACATTGCCTTGAGCATACATTAAATTATTTTTAATATCTAAAGTTAATAAGTCAGCATTAAATCTATAATTATCCATAAAAATAGTAACATTGCCTTGAGCAATAATTAAATCTTTCTTGGCATCATATAAAACCTCCTTAGCATCCATTAATAATGATTTACTAAGAGGTAATTGATTATTCTCTTTAGTAGCAAAGGAGCTATATGGTAAAAAAAGGAGAATTATGATTATTATATTGCAAATTATACGCATTTAAATTAAGCTAATTATTTAGTCACAATTACTATTTTTATCTGTTATATACTCAAGGCGAATGAAAAACCAGATTTTTAAGTTTGAAAATCAAATCATTATCTTCATTAAAAAACACTTACGTATCACTGTATATGCAAGAATTTTTAAATTTGATACTGCTTCAATTTACTTTCTTAAAAAAACCGATTTTTCATTCGCCTTGAGTATAGCATATAAAGTATTAAGTGACTAATTCCATAAATAATTAACAGTAAAAATAAATACTTATGTTAGAAAATAATTTTACTGACAAACTAGAAATGTCTGAATTTTCAGTTAGTGAAATTTCCAATAAAATTAAATCCTTATTAGAAAATAATATAGGTTACGTAAAAATAAAAGGAGAAATTTCAGGACTGAAAATAGCTAGTTCAGGCCATTGTTATTTTACTCTAAAAGATGCAAACGCAGTTCTAGCAGCTACCTGTTGGCGACATTACCTAGCTAATGTTAATTTTAAACTTGAAGAAGGTTTAGAAGTAGTAGTTACAGGCAAAATTACTGCATATAGTGGGCAATCTAAATACCAAATTTCAGCAGAAAGAATTGAGCCTTCTGGAATAGGGGCATTCATGAAAATATTAAAAGAACGTAAATTGAAATTACAACAAGAAGGTTTATTTGCTAAAGAGCATAAGCAAAAACTACCTTTCCTGCCACTTAAAATAGGCATAGTAACTTCTATTACTGGAGCAGTAATTAAAGATATTATTCATCGAATTTCAGACCGTTTTCCTATTAATTTAATTGTTTGGCCAGTAACTGTACAAGGAGAAGAAGCTGCTGGCGAAATTACCACAGCTATAAATAATTTTAATCAATTAGATGCAAAGCAAAAACCTGATTTATTAATTATTGCTAGAGGTGGGGGATCAATAGAAGATTTATGGCCATTTAATGAAGAGATAGTTATTAGGGCAGCTTATAACTCAAAAATTCCGATTATTTCAGCTGTCGGTCATGAAACCGATTATACTTTACTAGATTTAGTTGCTGATGTTAGAGCACCAACCCCAACCGCTGCTGCTGAATTTGCTGTACCAGTTATTACTGATATAAAATATACTTTAAATTCATTATTTAATATTATTGAAAGTAGAGTTACTAAATTAGTCAAATATAATTATCAAATAATAAGTAGTTATAATCGTATATTACAATATCCAACTAATTACTTAAATACTAATATGCAAAAAATTGATGAGTTAGGATTTAGATTATCTGCAGCATTACCAAATTTATTTAAACAAAAAAATCAATCATTAAGTTATTTTCCGCTTTCAAGGATGATACCTCATAAACTTATTAGTTATAAAAATTTACAAGTAAATAATAGTTTTTATGGGTTGCTTAATAAAAAGACTGTAACTTTACAAAAGTTTAATCATAAGCTCGAGTTAAATTGCTCTATTCTTTCTAGTCTTGATTATAACAAAGTGTTAAAAAGAGGTTATACAATGATTAAAAATGAGCAAGGTAACTATCTTTCAAATGCAGCCGATGCTAATAAGCAGCAGAAATTACAAATAAAATTCCATGATGGTGAAATAACAGTAAGTTCCTTATACAAAGAATAAAAATCTGGGTTTTCATTCGCCTTCGGTATAGAACCTAATGTAACCAGAAATCCATTCGGCCACCAAGCATTATATCAACACTATGTGTTTTAGCTGGTGGTGGAGCAAACTCTGTCCTAATGCTTATCATTTGTTGTGGAGCAAGTTTAACATCTCTTTCATCCACGTAAGATTTTAATATACGACCATTATTGTCGCATAACCTAATGCGTATTAATGGCATTTTCATATGATCCTTCGAAGAATTTAAAACTTTGTAACTAACAGTAATTTTATCAATTTCTTTGAGATGTTTTATACTTACATCTTCTATAGTAAGACCAGATGTTTCTGCTAATGAATCAATATTAAATTTTTCAGGAAAAATAACCACAAACATTAGTGAAATTAACATTAGAAAAAATACTGGTAAAATGTATAAATACACAGGTATTTTTATCGGTAATAATGCAGGTAGATTTACTCCATTACCAAGCGGAGTTACTGCTGTAGGAGCTGGTGCGACTGGCTCTATTTTAGTATAATGATCTGAAGTTTGATGCCAAATATTGAAACATTTAGAACATTTTACTTTCCTACCATGCTTACCTATTTGCTCATAGGTTACAACAAACTTGGTATCGCATTCTGGACAAGATATATACATGGTTAATTAAATTGCTTTTATATGAAATTAGTTTATGGTCTTGTTAAGTAAAAATATAAATTATTTATTATTTGAATCAAGCATTATTGTTTTATTTATGGAAAAATTAATTAAACTAATCACAGATTTTTGGCAAATAAGAAACGCAAGCAACATAGATAAGCAAAAATTAGTTGCTACAAAAGATGCAATTAACGAAATTATGGAGCTTTTAAATCAGGGTAAAATTCAAGTTTGTCAAAAACAAAAAGATGGTATTTGGCAGATAAATGAGTGGCTAAAAAAAACAATATTATTATATTTTAAATTTACTGAATCCCAAATTTATCATGGTGGTGATACTATGAAATGGTATGACAAAGTTGAACCTAGATTTATGCAAACAACAGCTGAAGATTTTAGTGCAGGTAAACATCGTATTGTCCCAGGAGCTTATATCCGAAAAGGAGCTTATATTGGTAAGAATGTGGTAGTAATGCCATCTTTTATTAATATAGGAGCTTATGTAGGTGATAATAGTTTAATAGATACATGGGCAACTATTGGCTCTTGTGCTTATATTGGTAATAATTGTCATATTTCTGGTGGTACTGGTATTGGCGGGGTACTTGAACCTCTGCAAGCAAAACCAGTAATTATTGAAGATAATTGTTTTATCGGTGCAAGATCAGAAATTGTTGAAGGAGTTATTGTTGAAGAAGGTTCTGTTATAAGTATGGGTGTATTTATCGGTGCTTCAACAAAAATAGTCTACCGAGATAGTGGCAAAGTTATTTATGGTCGTATTCCAGCAGGTAGTGTTGTAGTCCCTGGAACATTTCCAGCAGATAAGCCAGGTATGCCTAGTCTTTATTGCGCAGTGATAATTAAACAAGTTGACAAAAAAACTAAAGAAAAAACTACCCTTAATGAGTTACTTCGGTTTTAGTATAGCACTGCTGACAAAGGTAAAATGTATACTTACAAGGCGAGAAAGAAAATACTTTGGTTTTTTCCTGGTAGGTAAATTTTTAAAATTAACTTACTTAGTTTTTTTAACTTTTTTAAATTTTAGCGTGCTTCTTAATTTTGAAAACTTCGTCTTTTGATAATTCAGTAAGTTCGATAATATCTTCAAGTAGCATCTTTTTTTTCAACATTTTAGTTGCTATTTTAATCACTCTTGTACGATCACCTCGTACTATACCTTTACTTAACCATTTTTCTTTTCCTTCATCTCGATAAGAATCTGCTATAGTACGCATTAACTCTTCTCCTTTTTTATTAGGTAAATTTTTTAAAATTAATTTGCTTAGTTTTTCTTTTTTTTCTTCTGAAATCTTAACCTCACATAACATAAAAGTTTTTTTATGTAAAAAAAATCTTGTTCTTTATCTAGACCAACTTGGTATGATAATTTCTTAAATAATAATTCCCAAAGGTTTAACATATAACGGATACCAATATGCTTCATGATAAATTCTAATAATGCTAAATGTTCTCCTTGGGCAATTTCATTATCAGATTTTGCTTGTAAATCAATAACTTTAAAATCATCAGTTAATATCTTTTTAGCAATGACTGATTCTTCAAATAATTCCCACAAATTTCTAGGAGCCGTATATTTTTTCTTGCCTGTATATAATATGGTCGGAAATACTAATGGAAGCGTTCCTTTATCGTTTAAATGACGTTCGCATAATAGTAGTATATATTTCCACATCCGAAAAGTTATGAAATTATCAATACTAGATTGATGTTCGCAAATTATATAATTATAAATTTTTTCTTTATTATCTTTTCTCTTCAAGGAATATATTATATCACTTAATTGCCTCTTTAAATTATTTTCTACAAAAGACTCTTTTTCTACCCTTAAAGTTGAAAAATTTACCATATTTTTTATTTCATCTGGAAGGTTTTCTTTAACAAATTCTAATGCAGCTAATGGTTCAGCTAAATAAGACTTTACTAGCCCATCATGCTGGTAATTTTGCTTATTACTATCTCTAGTAGTTTCACGTAACTCATTATCATTTATAACCTTAAATATCCCACATTTTTAGTTTAATAGATATTTTCTACAGTAACTTAAGGTAATATGCAAGTTTTTTATCAATCATTTTTGTGTGCACAGATTAACACTTTCTTGAATTTTAAATAAAATAGATAAAAGATTCTTTATTCATCTATTGAGATGCTACTTTGAAGCATAAATTGTTGCTATAAATAACAACTAAACACTTACCATCTTAAAAAAATGCCGTTAAGAATGATAAAAAATTCTGCAAATGCTAACCTTTTATTTAGCGTTGCCTGAAAAATGTAAGACTTGCTTTTTAATTCAACTTATTTATAATAATTATTACTAAAAATAACAAAGATTGATTGACAAATGTAAGGTTTCGCTGCATATTTAAGGATAAGATTTAGTTAATTAAAAGGATATATGGTTGAGAAAAATAAACGTAAATTAAGTAGTAAGCAATATGTTGAGTCTTACGAGAAAATGTTATTTATCAGGCGTTTTGAGGAAAAATGCGGCCAACTTTACGGTATGGGTTTGATAGGTGGTTTCTGCCATCTTTATATTGGTCAAGAAGCAATTATTGCTGCTATTGATTTAGCTAAACAAAAAAATGATAGTACAATAACTAGCTATCGTGACCACGGCCATACTATTGTTGCAGGTACTGATCCAAAATTAGTAATGGCAGAATTAACAGGCAGGGCTTCTGGATGTTCCAAAGGTAAAGGTGGCTCAATGCACATGTTTAACACCGAAAAGAAATTTTATGGTGGTCATGGTATTGTTGGAGCACAGGTGCCAATTGGTACAGGGTTAGCATTTGCCGAAAAATATAATAATACTAATAATATATGTTTTACTTTTTTAGGCGATGGTGCTACTAGCCAAGGACAAGTATATGAATCCTTTAATATGGCAGCTCTGTGGCAATTGCCAGTAATATATATTATTGAGAATAATAAATATTCTATGGGCACTTCACTTGAAAGAACTACAGCAATGACTGATCTTTATCGCAAAGGTGAATCCTTTGATATCAAAGGTATCAGCGTAGATGGAATGAAGTTAGATGAAGTGTATAATGCAATATATGAAGCAGCAGAGTTTGTGCGCTCTAAACAACAGCCATTTATCATTGAGATGAAAACTTATAGATATAGAGGTCATTCTATGTCTGATCCAGCTAAATATCGTTCAAAAGAAGAAGTGTCAGAGCAAAAAGAGAGTAATGATGCAATTAATTATGTCAAAAATATTATTATTAAAAACTCTTATTTGACTGAAGAACAACTTAAAAAAATTGATAAAAAAATAAAAAAACAAATGGAGGAAGTGGTAGAATTTGCTACAACTGAACCATTACCAAGCGAAGATGAACTTTATACGGATATATATAAAAATTAGATAAGCAATATAGGTATTTATGAATAAAGTAACAGTAAGAGAAGCATTGCTTAGTGCAATGCAGGAAGAAATGAGGCGAGATGAAAAAATATTTATTATGGGTGAGGAAGTAGCTGAGTATCAAGGAGCTTACAAAATTACTCAAGGGTTACTTGAGGAATTTGGCGCAAAAAGAGTAATAGATACCCCGATTTCAGAGCATGGTTTTGCTGGGATTGGGATTGGTGCTGCTTTTGCAGGACTGCGACCAATTGTTGAATTTATGACTTTTAATTTTGCTATGCAAGCTATGGATCAAATAGTAAATTCTGCTGCTAAAACTAATTATATGTCAGGTGGTCAGCTTGGTTGTCCTATAGTATTTAGAGGTCCAAATGGTTCAGCTGCAAGAGTTGCAGCACAACATAGTCAAAATTTTACTGCAACATATGCTCATATTCCAGGTTTAAAAGTCATAGCTCCGTATAGTGCAGAAGATTCAAAAGGTTTGTTAATCAGTGCAATTAGAGATGATAATCCAGTAATATTTTTAGAGAATGAAATATTATATGGTCATAATTTTGAAATACCAGAAACTGTAGAGCCAATTGAAATAGGTAAAGCTAGGATAGTTAGAGAAGGAACAGATGTTACAATTGTAACTTTTTCCCTGCAAGTTGGTCTTGCTATAGAAGCTGCAGATATTTTATCAGATATGGGAATAGATGCTGAAATAATTGATCTAAGGACTATAAAGCCACTTGATGAAACCGCAATAATAGAATCTCTACAGAAAACAAATCGCCTAGTTACTGTTGAAGAGGGTTGGTTTTTCTCAGGAATTGGGGCAACCATTAGCGCTATAGTTATGCGGGAAGCATTTGATTATTTAGATGCTCCAGTAGAAATAGTATCAGGTAAAGATGTACCACTGCCATATGCTGAGAATTTAGAAAAAATGTCACTTCCTACTATTGAGGAAATTGTCCAAGCTGCAAAAAAAGCATGTTATAAAGAGGAGTAAAATGCCAATTAAGATTTTGATGCCTGCACTGTCACCAACTATGACAGAAGGTAATTTAGCTAAATGGTTAAAAAAAGAAGGAGATAAAATAGAGCCTGGCGAGGTGATTGCTGAAATTGAGACTGATAAAGCAACAATGGAAGTTGAAGCTGTTGATGAAGGTGTTTTAGCAAAGATTGTAGTAAGCCAAGGGGCTAAAGATGTAGCTGTAAATAGCTTGATAGCTGTATTATTAGAAGAAGATGAAAAAGTTGATAATTTAGATGAATTTATTAGTAAGCATACAGCAGCAGCTTCGCCAGATAAACCTAGTATCCAGGATACAAATACAGCTAAAAAAGAAGAGGTGGCAACAACTATTGATGCTAAAGATCAAGCTAATAAACTCGCAAATATTTCTCCAGCAACTAAGCAAAAGCCTGTAAGTACACCATCGTCATCTGGTAGAATTTTTGCTTCACCACTTGCAAAAAGAATTGCAGCAATGGAGAATATTGATTTAACTAATATCATCGGCTCAGGCCCTCGGGGTAGAATAGTAAAGGCAGATGTTTTAGCAGCTGGTCAAAATAAACATCGAATAGTTAGACACCCACAAGAATATCGCATCGTAGAAAATAATAATATTCGTCAAATTATTGCGAAAAGACTAATTGAATCGAAACAAAATGTACCTCATTTTTATTTATCAATTGAATGTTTGATGGATAATATTGTTACTGCAAGAGCACAAATTAATGCTAGTTTCGCTGATAAATCTAAAAAAATATCAGTCAATGATTTTGTGATTATGGCAGTTGCTAAAGCATTAAAAGAAGTACCAGAGGCAAATGCTAGTTGGAGTAATGAAGCGATTTTATATTATAATAATGTTGATGTTTCTGTAGCGGTTGCAATTGACAATGGTTTAATTACTCCGATAATTAAAAATGCTGACCAAAAAGATCTACAAACCATATCAAGTGAGATGAAAGATTTAGCTTTAAGAGCTAGGGAAAATAAATTATCACCAGAAGAATTTCAAGGAGGTGGCTTTAGTATTTCTAATCTTGGTATGTATGGCATTAAAAGTTTTAGTGCTATAATTAATCCACCACAAAGTTGTATTTTAGCTGTAGGTGCTAGTAGCAAACGAGCATTAGTTATCGACAATCAAATAATTATGGCAACTGTAATGGATGTAACATTATCATGTGATCACCGAGTCGTTGACGGAGCAGTTGGAGCTAGATTCTTAGCAGCATTTAAGAAATATATAGAATCACCAATATTAATGTTTATTGGTTAGTTTAAATATTGATAAATTAAGGTATAATATGGAAAATTATGATGTAGTAGTAATAGGCGCAGGGCCTGGTGGCTATGTTGCAGCTATCAAAGCAGCTCAACTTGGTCTAAAAACTGCAGTTATTGAAAAGAATCATTTAGGAGGAGTTTGTCTTAATTGGGGGTGTATTCCAACAAAATCTTTATTAAAATCAGCAGAAATTTATACAAAACTATCTCATGTGCAAGATTACGGTATTGAAGTTAGTAAGGTAAAATTTGATCTTAAAAAAATTGTTGCTAGATCTAGAGAAATTTCTAATCAATTAGTTACTGGGATTAAAGCTTTATTAAAGAAAAATAAAGTAACAGTCATTGAAGGGGCAGCAAAAATTAAGAATAAAAATGAAATAACTATTAATCATGGAAAAAAAGATCTTGTAATAGCAGCAAAAAATATAATCATTGCTACAGGAGCAAGAGCAAAAATATTAAAAGGTTATGAACCTGATGGTAAAAATATTTGGAGTTATAAAGAAGCTTTAATGCCAGATAGATTACCTAAATCTATGATAGTGGTTGGTTCAGGTGCTATCGGTATAGAATTTGCCTCTTTTTATAATGCATTAGGAGTTGATGTTACAGTTTTAGAAGCTCAACCACAGATTCTACCTGTAGAAGACGAAGAAATATCATTAATTGCTAAAAAATCATTTGAAGAAAGAGGTATAAAGTTTTATACTGGCGTAAACCTTGAGCAAAAACGAATTAGCAAGAATGAAATAACTTTAGACTTTGAGCATAATGGTAAAAAACAAAAAATTAAATCCGAGATTTTATTAATGGCAGTAGGTATAACTGCCAATACCGAGGATTTAGGTTTAGAAACTACTAAAATAAAGCTAGATCGAGGGCATATTGTTACAGACAGCAATATGCAAACTGCAGAAAAGGGTATTTATGCTATTGGTGATGTAACCATGCCACCATGGCTTGCTCATGTAGCTAGTCATGAAGGGATTATAGCCTCAGAATGTATTGCTGGAGTAAAGGGGCATAAAATAAATAAGAATAACATACCAGCTTGTACTTATTCTTCACCACAAATAGCAAGTGTAGGGCTAACAGAGAAAGGAGCTAAGTCTGCAGGTTATGATATTAAAGTAGGACGTTTCCCATTTTATGCTAATGGTAAGGCTTTAATATTAGGTGATAATAAAGGGCTGATAAAAACAATTTTTGATGCCAAAACTGGTGAATTATTGGGGGCGCATATGGTTGGCTGCGATGTAACTGAGTTAATTCAAGGATATGTCATAGCAAAAGAAGCAGAAGTAACAGAGCAAGATTTAATGAAAAGTATTTTCCCTCATCCAACTTTATCAGAAATGATGCATGAATCTGTATTACAAGCATATAATGTGCAAATTCATATATAAGTAGGGATTAAATTTTAGTATGAGTAATAAAAAAATAACAAAAAATATTGAATTTTCTCAGGCAATAAGTGAGAGGATTTGTCATGATTTAGCATCTGGCATAGGGGCTGTTGAAAATTTACTTGATATTTTTCGTGAAGGTAAGGGAGAGATTAGAGAGAAAGCGGGTGAGATGCTAGAATCTGAAGCAAAAGCATTGGTACAAAAACTAAGATTTTATCGAGGTGCTTATGGACTCTCATCGCATGATAAAAATATGAGTGCAGTCTTTCTAACTAAATTGATTAAAGATTTTTTTAGTAGCAGTAAAATAAAGATCAATATAGTTTTTGAGGAAGGAATTATATATTTAGAATCAATAATAGCAAAAACTTTAATATCTTTAGTTTCAATCATTAATGAAAATATATGTTTTTCTGGTAAAATAGATTTAGAAATCAAAAAACTTGCTAATAATGATAGTAATGAAATTTCAATTAAAGGTAGCGGCAAGCGAGTTAGATTAAAGGAAGATCGGGCGAGTATTTTAGAGGGTAATTTGAAATTACCAGTTAATGCTCATAATTGTAGAGAACATTATGTTATTAATTTATGTGTAAATAGCGGTTATAAATTATACATTAAGAACTCTGATCAATCGATAGAATATCTTTTAAGAAAAGAATAATTAATTATCTAATTAGGGTAACTTGTATGACAAATTATAGAACTGAAACAGATTCAATTGGTGAAATAAAGGTAGAGGATAAATATTACTGGGGAGCCCAAACGCAGCGATCTATTAATAATTTTAAAATTACCGAACAAAAAATGCCACGTGAAATGATTCATGCTTTGGCAATTCTAAAAAGTTCTGCAGCAAAGGTTAATGCAGAATTAGGTGGGTTAGATAATAAAATTTCAGAAGCAATTATTACTGCTGCAAATAGAATCTTAGATGGAGAATTTGCCGATAATTTTCCTTTAGTAGTATGGCAAACTGGTTCTGGTACGCAGAGTAACATGAATATGAATGAAGTACTAGCCAGTATTGCTAATGAAACATTAAGTGGTAAAAAAGGTGGCAAAACTCCAGTACACCCTAATGATCATGTCAATATGGGACAATCTTCCAATGATGTATTCCCTACTGCAATGCATATTGCAACTGTTATTGCGACCCATAAAAAATTACTGCCAGCTTTAACTAAAATAGAAAAAACTCTTAGCGAAAAAGCTAAGAAGTGGCAAAAAATAGTAAAGATAGGCAGAACACATCTACAAGATGCAACTCCTGTTACTTTAGGGCAAGAATTTTCAGGTTATAAAACACAAATTGAATATGGTATTACGCGGGTAGAAAATTCTCTAGCTAAATTATATTATTTAGCTCAAGGTGGTACTGCGGTAGGTACTGGAATTAATTGCAAAGAAGGGTTTGCTGAAAAATTTGCTGCAGAAATTAGTAAATTTACTGGTTATCCATTTGAAACGGCTCCAAATAAATTTGAAGCATTAGCTAGTAATGATGCGATGGTAGAATTTTCTGGAACGTTAAATACTTTAGCAGTTAGTATGATGAAAATTGCTAATGATTTAAGATTACTAGGTAGTGGGCCACGTTGCGGTCTTGGAGAATTAATATTACCTGCTAATGAGCCAGGTTCTTCAATTATGCCAGGTAAGGTTAATCCAACACAATGTGAAGCAATGACTATGGTTTGTGCTCAAATTATGGGTAATCATGTAGCAGTAACAGTTGGTGGTTCTAATGGTCATTTTGAGTTAAATGTTTTCAAGCCATTAATAGTACAAAATGTGATTCATTCCATAAATTTACTATCCGATGCGATGGTCAGTTTAGTTGATAATTGTTTAGTTGGTACAGAACCAAATGTAGAACGAATTAATACTATCAGAGACCAATCATTAATGTTAGTTACCGCTCTAAATCCACATATTGGTTATGATAATGCAGCAAAGATTGCTAAGAAAGCCTATGTTGATGGTACAACACTTAGAGAAGCTGCAGTAGAACTTGGTATCATTGCCACTGAGGATTTCGATAAATATGTTATCCCAGAAAATATGGTTGGTAAATCTGATTAGATGCCTTTTGAGATAAGATATTTCTTTGCTAGAGTCTTTAGTTGACAACTATATAATGATTTTATACTATCAGAATCAATATAATTTTTACATTGGACAGGAGGAACATTATGCCAAAAAAACTTGGAGATTCTATTGGAAACATTGATAAGGACGAATTTATTAATTGGTTTAAAACAGTTATTATTCCTATAATATTAAAAGACAAAAAATTAGATTTAAGCTATCAAAAACTAGATGATTCTCATATGCCACTCCTTGCCGAGTGCTTAGAATTTTTACCCGA
>JABSSF010000022.1 GCA_013214485.1 Rickettsiaceae bacterium
TAACTCCTTATGTAAAAAGGAAGCAAGTGATCTGACTAAGCTTGATTTTGCATGGTATAAAAAATTTGCTCCATTTGTAAATGAAATACGTGAGTTGTATCCAACTAAAAAATACTTGCCTACTATTGATAATAAATTTAATGAATGTGTAGTAATAAAGGATTTTATAAATAACTTCATATATGAAACCGTAATACAATATTGGTACAGAATATATAAAGTTTCTCAAAATGTTGATGATGCTAATGCTTTGATATTAAGTTTTTATCTTGATAATAATACTAGTAATTGGGATATTTTAAAGATTTCATTTCCAATGCCTTTTGTAGGGATTAATGCAATATTACCATCAAATGAAGATTATGTAGTTGTAGCAAAAACCCTATCTAAATCTAGAGACACCTGGTGCTCTTATAAAACTCAAGATTATGGAAAATTTATTAGAAACTTTGCTAAGGATGAATTTATTAATTGGTTTAAAACAGTTATTATTCCTATAATATTAAAAGACAAAAAATTAGATTTAAGCTATCAAGAACTAGATGATTCTCATATACCACTCCTTGCCGAGTGCTTAGAATTTTTACCCGAAGGTTTTACGATTGAATTAAATTTACGCGGAAACAATAAAATTACAGACTTAAGACCTTTATCTCCTGGTTTAAATAAGGTTCATCAATTGGCTATTATGGATGACATTAAAAAATTACCAGATTTTTCAGAATCCTCTGTCGTACAATTAAACATGGTTTATTGTAAAAGTTTTGATAGCTATTATAAATTTTTAATAGCTATAAGTGGTTCGCCTATAATGTCTTTGTCGGTGCATGGAAATAATGTTCTTTTTGCAATGGCACATAAAATAGTAGACAAAAATATAAAGACATTTAAAAATACTATTAACTCCTTATGTAAAAAGGAAGCAAGTGATCTGACTAAGCTTGATTTTGCATGGTATAAAAAATTTGCTCCATTTGCAAATAAAATACTTAGCTTGTATCCAGCCACAGAACACTTACCTGATATTGATAATAAATTTAATGAATGTGCAGTAATCAATAAGGCTATAAATGATTTTATATGCAAAACCGTAATACAATATTGGCTAAAAGAATATAAAATTCAAAATGTTGATGATGCTAATGCTTTGATATCAGAATATGGCCTTAATAATGATATTAATAATTGGGATGTTTTAAAGATTTCCGTTCCAATGTCTTTTGTTAAACTTGATGCAATATTACCACCAAATTTAACAGAAGATGATGGAGTAAATACCGTTGGAGATACTATTACCGATCAATAAATTACGTAACCTTTACAGCAATGACGCTCCACTAACTCGTTATCGTCAGTCATCTTTGGTGACGCGACAACCCCTAACCCGTCATCCTGAGCCAATCTTTGATTGGCGTGAGGATCCACATTTGATTTTATTACATATATCTACAAACAAGAACTATACTCTTCATGTGATTGTTGATGAATTATCAAATCATCATTAAAGTCATTAATACTTGATGGATTTATTATTGGCACTAAAGGTGATTTAATATCATTATCTATTATATCTTGCATCGAACTATTATTAATATTTTTAATACTCAAATGATCATTTTCATTATTATCATCTTCTAATTCTTCTTTATCAGATACATTATTATTATTATGTTGATGAGTAGATTTTTTATGTAGCACCTGTAAACTATGTAATGTCTTTTTTGTAAAACTATATTCTTGATGATACTCTAATATGTATTGTAATACATATGGTCTTTCAGTGATAAGTTGTTTAATATATTCACAATTTACTAAATTGTTATTAATATCTATGCCATTTGAGTTTAACAGTTCTTTTATAATAAATGCCTCACAAATTAGAGCCATTGCTTTTATTTTCACTTCGTCATTATTAATGTAATTACATTTGTTAGAATTTAAAGTACTAATTAATGCACCTTCGATAATCCAGAAAACATTTTTTTTATCCAGATCCATACTAGGATTAAATATAATGTTTTTTATTACAGGTTGATAAATTGAATTAAATATTTGTTTGGTAACAGTGTCGAGGGGATTATGCTGACTGATAAAAATTGGTATATTTTTTATCTGCTCTGTAATAATATTATTCTTGGTAAAATCAAGTTTGAATAACACATCCAATAATTTTCCTTTTTCTGGATAACAATCATAATGCACAATTTTAAATATGCACATAGAATGAAATATAATTTCTTTTAATTTAGCTATATTTTGTTCTAAATAATTATCATCTATATCACCCATGGATAAATGTGAATTTGAGTATTGATGAATTTGGTATTTGTATATTTCAAATGAATGTTTAATAGTATATGACAAGCAATGTACGATTTCCATTGCATCATAGTCATTGAAATTTTCAAATTTTACTTTTGCTCTAACGTAATTATACATGAAACGAACAAATTGTTGTTCCATATTTTTTGTTGTCTCGTGATCCTTATTTTGACACTTTTGAATTGCTTGACGCTGATGGAATATTGCCAGTTTATAAAGTAATGGAATGTTTTGTTGATAACTTACTCCTTTATTAAGACCATAAACTTTATAATGACAAGTGGCGATTTCATTAGCAAATTTAGCAATTGTTTGATGATACTCAACTGGCTGCATACTTGAAAATTCTTTTAACTTAAAAAATATTTTAGTTAACTTAGAATATTCTTTGTTAAGTTCACTTGAATTGTTATCGCTATGACCTTTATGATTGTTGTAATTATCATTGATGGTTAGTTTTTGTTTCTTATTTGGGTTAGTAACTCCATTATCATTCCGCAATAATTTCCGCTTTCTTGAATGATTATGATTATTAGTAGTTACAATAGCAGATTTACTCATATTAATTTTACCTCCATATACTAGATTAAAGTTATTACCTAATCTTATAATAGTAAATAAAAATATAAAAAATCAAGATAAGTATTTATATTAGTTAAAATCCATGTCTAAGCAACCTTTGTTATCAGCGTTTTACGGATTTGAATTTAATCAGCTAAGGCTTCATACCAATCACGGATTAAGCCTGCTTTATGACGACTATCATCGTTAAAGGGGCGTTTTAGATTACTCTGAAAATAAGTGCATACTAATTGTTGCCAATGTTTTTTTGTATCTAAATTATAATGCAAGCACCAGGCTTTAAACCATTTCGTTCCCGCTGCTACATGAGTTATTTCATCATCATGAATAATCTGTAAAATCTTAGCTGTTTCCAGATCTTGTTGTTTTTGCATATTAGTAATCATACTAGGGACTACATCGAGTCCTCTTGCTTCTAAAACCATTGGTACAACAGCAAGTCTAGCAGCAAAGTCTCCTGCTGTTTTCATACTTGATTCCCACAGCCCATCATGTGCTGGCAGATCACCATAATTTGTTCCTAGCTCTTGTAAACGCGTGGTAAGTAGCTGGTAATGTTTAGCTTCATCTTTTGCTACTTTAAGCCAATCATCATAAAATTTTGTTGGTAATTTAAAACTACCTAAGGTAAAATCCCGTCCGACAATATCCCAAGCTAAATCAATAGCATTAAGTTCTATATGAGCAAGTGCATGCAATAAAGCAATTTTATTTTTCATACTACCTGCTTTTGCTCTTTTAGGCATTAATGTTGCAGGTAGCAGCTTAGGAATTGTTAGCCGAGATGGACGCTTGGGTAAAGCAACTTTACCAATCTTGGTTATATCTTTATTTTGCCAATAAGTAACATATTCAAACGTTTTTTGTGCTTTTTCATCTGGGTTTGCTGTAGTTAATACATCATAAGCAGCATCACAAATTGTTATTATTTTTTTCATATAACAAATTACTATTAATCCATGAAAACATTATAACTATCCATACACCACTACACACCCACCAACTTTGCCACATACTAAAAGCAGTCATCGCAATAAAGTAGTAATTAGCAAAGCAAGCATATGAAATTGCCGTAATCTCGACAATCTTTTTATTTTTACTATCGTAATTCCTTCCCATATGCATTAAATATTTACAATTAATCATAACATATAGCAATAATCCAACTAAGCCAGTTTCAAATAAAATTTGTAATATATTACTATGAGGATGCAGGGATAAAGGTAATAATTTCACATAACTCTCAGGTAATGAGGCAACATCGCTTTTATGAAAATATGTTACCTCATCAAAATATATATATTCATCATCTTTAATTGGGAAATGTTTAGAAGCACCTATACCATAGCCATTTACTAGTTTAAGAGAAGATTTTTCTGCAACATATTGCCAAATAAATAAACGATGTTTTGCAGAATAAGGTAGAAAACTAACATTATTAGATATTTTTTTTGCATCAATAAAATTGGCAAAGCATATCATAGTAATAAAAATAGTAATTAAGATTCCACAAACAGTAATTGGATTACGAAAAAATTTAATGTATTTAGCAATTAAAAATACTATACCACCACAAATAAATGCCAAGAAAGAAGTTAAACTATCAGAAAAGAAAAACATCAGTGAAACCATTATATAGAATATAATGGTGAAAAAATATTGCTGTTTTTTAATAAAAATTGCTATTATAATCCAGCTAAGTAGAGAAATAAAAGCACAGCCTCGATCGAGAAAAAATAAATAAAACTTATGATTTTCTTCAGCTTGAAAAACATAACGGAATATCTGGGAAATTATTCCACCAGAAAAAAATTCTAACCAAAATAATATTATAGCAATAATAACTCCAGCAACTATCCTAGATTCTATTACTTTAACTTGATTTAGTTTATGAATGTTTTGCCAGATTATTATACTTAGAAAATAAATTGTTAAGATTTTAACATAAGTAAATAAACTATAGGAAAATTTTATTGACCAAAAGGTAGAAAATAACAACCAGGTAAAGAAATAAAATTCCAAACTATATTTTTTAAAATTGATAGTAATTTTTCCATATAAATCATATAATAATGCTACAAAAAAAACCGTTACTGCAAACGATACAAAAAGACCTGACATCATGCCTATGATAGGAATTAGTAAGATAATTAATTTTAAGGAATTTGACATGATGTATAATTAATTAAGTAATTATTACCCATTTTTGGATATATTATTTGAGTCTTTTTTCTGCAATGAAATACAATCCTTTGGTATTATTTCATATACTGAATGTTCAAAATTTGATACCGAAGAATTTGCTGACATTATCCAACTATAAAACATTAATAATTGATCTTCGTCAATTTTATTATCAAAGACAGCAACTAACATTAGATTATCAGGCTCATAAGGATCTATCTTTTTTAAACATCTTCTTACTTCTATAGAGATATTACCAAAATATTTTACTTCTCCTAATTTTAAAATTACTTCTTGTGGTTTAGCAGTTATTTTATTAACAACTATTATTTTTGCATACTCTCTACTTTCTAACCCTTCTACGTTATTTAAATCATACACCATACCACTTACCAAATCATCTTCAATAAACTTATTATTATCTTTCTCAAGGTTAGTAGGTAAATCATCTATGATGTAATTATTATCATCCTGATCTTTGATACCTAAAGATTTTTCAATATCCTTGATTCCTATGAATCCTTCAGCAAAGCATGAATTTATTATTAAACAACTAAAAATTATGGTTTTAATTATGTATCTAAAACAAATGAATAACAAATCTTAATTCCTTTTATTTTAACAATTTACCACAAATTATAGAGTTTTATAAAATTTTGTAAAGTTATAACTTATATGTTATCCTTAAAGCTAAGGAATAGATCAAATAACTTATAAATATGTATTGCGACAAGGTAACTGATACTATTGAAAAATGGCAAAATTATCTCAAATTAGAAAAAAACTATTCCAAACATACCCAAGCTTCTTATTTAAATGACTTAAACCATTTTTTAAACTTTATTGCAAAATATACTGAAAAAGTTATTACTATAGAATCTATTAAGCTTGCAGATATTCGCTTGATTCGTAGTTGGTTATCTGACCGTAGATTAGATAAATTTTCAACAAGTTCAATTGCCAGGGGATTATCAGCAGTTAAAAATTTTTATAAATATCTTGAAAAAACTAATAATGTTAAATCTCACGCCATTCATTTAGTACAACCAGCTAAAAAAGCAAGTTTATTACCAAAAGCCTTAGATCAAAATCAAGCTTTGACTTCTATAGAAAATATTAAAAATTTATATAATTCTAATACAGATAATTGGCTTGAATATAGAGACACCGCTTTGCTGATGTTAATATATGCAACGGGGCTTAGGATTTCTGAAAGCTTATCTATCACTAAAAAACACCTGCGAAATCAAGGATATATTCGTATAACAGGTAAAGGTAATAAGGAGCGGTTAGTTCCTCTATTAGATGAAGCAAAAAAAGCCATAGAATTATATTTAGAATATTTACCTTTTAACTTGGATGAAGATGAACCGATATTTAGAGGCCAGCGAGGCAAAACACTCCAATTAGCTGTGTTTAATAGACAATTAATAAAGCTTCGTAGGTTATATGGCCTACCTGAACATTTGAGTAGTCATAGTTTTCGTCACAGTTTTGCAACTCATTTACTGGAAAATGGAGCTAATTTACGTTCTATTCAAGATTTACTAGGTCACAAAAGCTTATCTACTACTCAGCGTTATACAAAAATTACTACAAGTCACCTAGAATCTGTGTATAATAAATCTCACCCTGAGGTAAAAAAGTAAAACTTAACAAAATCTTTTTTGTGTTAATTTTTATTTATGAGTTATATTATTTAATTAATGCTAAATTTATTATTATTGATTGGAGATTTAATTATGGGAAAAATTGTGCTACCTAAAGGTTATAAACCTTCTGAAGATGAAGAATATATGAATCCACTACAGCTGGAATATTTCAGGCAAAAGTTGGAATCTTGGCGTGAGGAGTTACTTGAAGAATCACGAGAAACCCTTAATCATTTAAAAGAGGAGAATTGGAAAGAGCCAGATCCAAATGATCGTGCTACAGTAGAAATTGAAACTACTATTGAACTTAGAACCAGAGATCGATATCGTAAGCTAATTGACAAAATCGAGTCAACGATCAAAAGGATTAACCAAGGACAATATGGTTATTGTGAAGAAACAGGCAAACCAATAGGTATCAAGAGATTAGAAGCAAGGCCAGTTGCAACACTTTGTATTGAAGCGCAAGAACAGCATGAAACTTATGAAAAAACTCACATAGATGAAGATGCGGAAGCTCGTTAATTTGAAATTTATAGCAAAAGCTAGGGAAAAATTTGTGTTAACTTTAAAGTTAGTTAAAGTTAATGTCAGTAATTGAAAACTCCATTGCAAAATTAGCAAATAAATATGGTATTATTCCGCTTAAAAAATATGGACAAAATTTTATTTATGACCAAACATTATGCGATAAAATAGTTAAAGTAAGTGGCTTAAATAATCATGATTTAGTTTTAGAAATTGGTTCAGGCCCTGCAGGTTTAACTAGAGCAATTTTAAAAAAACGTCCTAAAAAATTAACAGTTATTGAAACTGATGTCAGATGTATAAAATTACTACAAGAATTAAGTCAAAATAATGATAATTTAAACATAATACATGCTGATGCCCTGCAAGTTAAATTAGCTGAAATATTAAAACCGAATGAATCAGTACATATTATTGCCAACTTACCATATAATATTGGTACTAAATTACTAATTAACTGGTTATACGAATTAAAGCAAATAACCTCTATGACAATAATGTTGCAAAAAGAAGTTATAGATAGAATTACAGCAAAAATAGATTCTAAAACATATGGACGTTTATCAGTAATTTGTCAATTAATGTGTAATGTAAAAAAGCAATTTGATGTATCACCAAAAGCTTTTTATCCAGAACCTAAAATTTGGTCATCTATAATAACGCTTACTCCAAAAAGTGATCCGCCTAGTTTAGTGTTATTAAAAAAGATAGCAGAAATAACTAATTTAGCTTTTTCTGGAAGAAGGAAAATGATTAAATCATCTTTAAAAAATTTAACTCCTAACATAGAGAGTCACTTACAAGAAATTGGCTTAACTGGAACTTTAAGAGCAGAAAATTTATCTCCAGAAAATTACCTTACCTTGGCTAAAAAGCTGTGACCATAGCGATATTTTCACTTGACACCTAAGCAAATATCAAAGCTAGGTGATATTATTGTATTTTTCATTAAGGTTGAAACTATGTTTTAGCCATAGTTATCATACTATTAACATTAAGTATTTTATTTATCTGCATAAAGTTATATAATATAAATAGGTACTGCTGGCAAAGATATAAACCTTAGCAAAATTAAATAGTCATAAATGATAAATATTATTAGAAAAATTTTAATTCATAGCACAGTTAAATCAACGATTTTATTATCTATAGCAATTATTCTAACTATATCATTAGTATCATATGATCAACATGATCCTTCTTTTAGCTTAGTGACTAATCAACAACCGAAAAATCTACTCGGTTATTTTGGCTCACATTTATCTGATATTCTTTATCAATTTATAGGGCTTAGTGCCCTTATCATACCATTATGCTTATTTTCCTGGGCAGTTATTATGTATAAAAATGATAAAGTTAGGTTGATGTTGCTTAAAATAATTGCCTTATGTATTGCAATTCCTTTTATTGCTATTGCATTAAATAACTTACATCCAGCAAGATTACCTATTAGTGGTGGTGGTATTCTAGGGTTAATGCTAAGCAATTACACAGATAAATTACATCTAACACTAAACACATCAATAGCTTTAGCTGCAATAGTTGGAACGTTTTTTTTATTATTATCTTTATCAATAAAACCTACTAACTATTATAAATTTAGTAAAAGATTTTGCTATGTTTTGACTAAATATTCAGGGGTTAAATGGTTAATTTCTATCCTAGTTAGAAAAATCAGTAAAGTTAATTTTGGTAGTGCTTATCATTTACAAGAAGAATTTAATATAACATCTAACAAATCAGAAAATGACATCACCTCTAGAGCTTCGAAAAGTTATGTTCCTAAAAAACGAGATAATTTAAAGCAGCAAACTAAGGATTATGAAAATATTATTCCTGCTATTGATTTATTAGCTGAAGATACTAATAAAAAAATAAAACCACAATCTATTTCAGAATTAGAACAAAAAGCCCAAAAATTATTAGAGGTACTTAAAGATTTTGGTGTTAGAGGTAAAATTATTGATATTAAACAAGGCCCAGTAGTAACCCTATATGATTTTGAGCCTGCAGCTGGAACAAAATCATCTAGGGTTATTGGTCTTGCTGATGATATTGCTAGATCTTTGTCTGCTGTTTCAACTCGTATTTCTGTTGTTCCAGGAAAGAATGTTTTAGGTATTGAATTACCTAATGAAAATAGAGTGTTTTTCCGTCTTAGAGAACTTATAGAAACAGGAGATTTTCAAGACCCTAATATTTTATTACCACTTATTTTAGGCAAAGACTTAGGTGGCAGACCTTTTATAGCTGATCTTGCTAAAATGCCTCATCTACTTGTTGCAGGAACAACTGGCTCTGGTAAATCAGTAGCTATTAATGCAATGATTATGTCGATACTTTTCCGTTATCGCGCTGATGAATGTAAATTGATAATGATTGATCCTAAAATGCTAGAATTATCTGCTTATGACAATATTCCTCATTTGATGACTCCTGTAGTTACTGAACCAAGTAAAGCTATTGTAGCACTGAAATGGGCAGTTAAGGAAATGGAAAATCGCTATCGATTAATGTCTAATCTAGGAGTACGTAATATTGCTAATTATAATAGTAAAATTATGGAAGCTAAATCTATGGGAAAAACTCTAGAAAGAACAGTACAAACTGGTTTTGATCCTGAAACAGGCAGGCCAGTCTATGAATCCGTAGCTGTTGAAATGAATAAAATGCCATTTATTGTTATTATAGTTGATGAAATGGCTGATTTAATGCTTGTTGCTGGTAAAGATATTGAATCTTCAATACAACGTTTAGCTCAAATGGCTAGAGCTGCTGGTATTCATATTATTATGGCAACACAACGACCTTCTGTAGATGTTATTACTGGAGTAATAAAAGCAAATTTTCCTAGTCGTATTAGTTTTAAAGTCACTTCAAAAATAGATAGTAGAACAATACTCGGAGAACAAGGAGCTGAACAATTACTAGGCATGGGAGATATGCTATATATGGGAAATAGTTCAAAAATAACCAGAATTCATGGTCCTTTTGTTGATGATAAAGAAGTTCAAGAAGTGGCAAATTTCCTTAGATCAACAGCCACTCCTGAATATATTTCAGCCGTTACAGAAAACATAGATGATGATATTGATGACCCTATAGCAGATTTATCGGAAGATGACGAAATATATAATCAAGCAGTTGCTATTGTTAAAAAAGAAAGAAAATCTTCTATCAGTTATATTCAACGCTCGCTGCGTATTGGGTATAATAGGGCAGCTAATATTGTAGAAAAAATGGAAAAAAATCATATACTCTCAACCCCTAATAATTCAGGGAAAAGAGAGATTTTATTGCCTGAAGATTAGTTGTTTTAAAAAATATATACTTTCCTTATTATTAAAAGTGTGATATGATACAAACGTAGTGTGTTAATATATAAGAGGTAAGTTATGTCTGAAGAACAAAAATTTAGAATTGGCCAAAAAGTTGTATATCCATCACACGGGGTTGGGGAAGTAGTAGACGTTGAAGTTCAAAATATTGCTGATACTAAATTGGAGGTATATGTTATTTCTTTTCCTCAAGACAAAATGACCCTTAGAGTTCCAGTTAGTAGAGCTAAAAGCACTGGACTTCGTACTTTAGTTACTAAAAGCGACATCAGTAAAGTTTATGACGTATTACAAGGCAAGCCGAAAAGAGGTAATAAGATGTGGAGCAGACGAGCTCAAGAATATGAAGCTAAAATCAATTCAGGCGACATTACTTCGGTTGCAGAAGTAGTAAGAGATTTATACAAAAATGTTGATAATGACCGTTCTTATAGCGAACGTACAATTTACGAAGCAGCATTAAACCGTTTAGCTTCTGAAATTGCTATTTTAGATAATGTATCTCCAGAAGACGTAACTAATAAATTAACTGACTTACTAAAAGAAAAGCTAGCTGCGGCGTAAATAAGAACATTGTAAATGCTGGTTTACGTTGTAAAGGTTAGATATTTCTAGAACTTTGACTTTTACCAACTATTTCGCTGGCGGTTCTTAGCTGATATTTAGATTTTTTGATTTTTGTCTCCTGTTTAGAGTCTATTGATGATTTCTCACTTAAAACTTGTTCTGTGAATGACTCTTTTTCATTTTTTTTAGATAATATATCTTGATTAATTTTTTTTCTTACATTAAACCTGTCTACTGCTGTTTTTAACTCTAATTGACTACAAGTTATAAATTTCGTAGTTAAAGAATTTTTATCAACATAACTCATAATATATTCTGGAGAGCCGATATTATTTTCTTTTTTCATTGCTTGCAGTTCTAGGAAAATAGTTTTTTCATATTTAACACTTTTATAATCAGTAGCTGCTTCTTCTATAGTCACTACGTTTCCTTCCTGATCACGAGTAACTCCCTTTTTTTCAACAAAGGTTCTTTCATAATTAGACAAAGAATGTTCAGTAGCTAAGCTTAAAGTACCTGGAGCAAGCAAACCTATAGCTTTACTAATTACTCTACCAACAACGGTATAACTTATCTGACATATTTTTTTAGATAAATAGGCTGCAAAAAGCTGTAATGGATTAGTACCTCTTGCTCCTTGGGATGAAGGAACAATTTCACATGGTTTTACTACTTGGTTATTTAAAGTATTGATTATGTTATTTCTATTATTAATTGTCGTAAATTTTAAATTTTCAGTATTATTTTTTAACCCAGCTTTTTTATACATCTTTTCAACTATTGGCTTTGTACCTGGATTTTCAAAAGTAACAGCAGATACTTGATTTTTATTAAATTGTTTTCCTTGTTTCTTACTTCTTTCCGTTAGTTTTATATCCATATCAACTGCTGCAATTTCTGCTACTGCAGCTCCTAGAGAATGGCCAGTATAATGAAACTCGAATTCCCCAGCTTGATCACCTAAACTATCTAATATCATTTCATTTAATGCTGCTGCTTGGGTCACTTTAAAAGGTTGTTTTCGTAAAATAAGCATACCATCATCTATAAGATCATGAAATCCCCTTTCATCAAATTTTGGCCTTGTTCCTGCATTAGCGAATACTATTTTTTTATTTTCATAATCGATAAATACTGCACAGCGATAAGAGTATTTTTTAGTATCAAATAAATGATCCGTCATTAATAATAATTGATAATTATTATTAGGTAAATTATCAGCTATATCTTGCATAGCTGTTGCCATATCTTCATCTACTTGCTTATAAGCGAAACTTGTAAAAAGCGTATCCTCTTTTGCCTGATTCTTAAATATTTTGTAATTCTTATCACCTGGCTTTAATTTTATAGTTTTTGCAAAATCTTTTTTATCAAGTTTTTTCATGCATATATTAATTAAAAATAGTTAGGATCTTCATTTAATCCATTATTTTTTAGATTTCTTTGATTCTTCTGCTTCATCTTCTTCAACATGTCCGCCTTCGGAAGCCATATCTTCTTCTGCTTCCAGTTCCTCGTTTTTATCTGATTCAATTTCTTCCTGGTTGTTTACCATATCTTCTTCAACATGCCCACCTTCGGAAGCCATGTCTTCTTCTGCTTCTAATTCATCAAACTCATCTTCATCTTCTTCGTCATCATATTCTTCATCTTCATCATAATCTTCGTTTTCTGCTATTTCTTCATCATCTTGAACTATGAACTCATCTCCATAATCTTCGCTATCTTTTAGATTCTCGTCTTCTGCTTGATCCTCATCTGTCATATTTTGCTGACTGTCATCCATAGCAAAAGAATCTCCAGAATCTACTTGGGCTTCATTATCTTGAGATTCTCCTCGTTCTTCATCTGCTTCTTGCTTTTCTTCATCAGTACCAAGAGAGTAAACACATAATTCTTCTAAGGATACGCCATTTTTTTCTGCGAGTTCTTGTAATTGACCAACAGCGTCCATAACTTCTGATGGAATCATCCCTCCACGTTGTTTTGATAACCAATCTGCTTGGAAATGTAATGGATGGTGTTTCTTTTCTGGTTTTCCTATATAGATTGCAAATGGAGCCATCTGACCACCGAAATCACAGTTAATGGTGAATTTTTTCATTAATCCATACCTTTTTTTACTTACTCATAAATTATAAATGAAAATAAAATATGAAAAAAACTTTTTATAACAAAAAACTTAATTTTATTGTGAAAATTCTAAATTAGGTGTTTTATTTTATCACTGATGTGATAATTTGATCCTATAACTATGTTGCTATCATTTAAATTAGTAATACCACCTGCTTCTTGAATAATTAGATTAATACCAAGATAAGAAATATCTCTTTTTTCAAACAGGCAAACATCAATTTTCCCCGCTATAAGTAGGGCTATAGAGTAAGCATATGAGTTAAAAACTCTAATATTTTTAGTTATATTTGTTGCCTCAGTTATTTGTTCCAAATTTGTTGCTAAAGTTACTGAATTTATATCATTTACTCCAGAAACCCTTACTCTTGCCTTACCAGTATAGTTAGAGGAATATTTTTCTACCCATGCACCTTTACCCTTTTCAGCATAATATAATTCATTTAAAGCAGGAAAATTGATAATAATTTTTTCAGCAAATACATCACTTCCTTTCTTAGTGACTATAGTTACTATACTTGCAAAATAGGGTAAAGACCTAGTTAGGTTATTAGTGCCATCAAGAATTTCTATCAAAGCAGCAGAGCCAGTAAAATTACTTTCTTTAAAATCATCTATTGAGTAAAAAATTTGTGGATGATATTTTTGGATATTTGTTACTAAGTTCTCATAAAGTTTATGACATGATTTTTTTACAAAAGCATCACAATTTTTTGACAAAGACTGCAAGCCCTCCAATTCAAAATAATCTCTGTGCAGAAATCTTGTAGATTTACGAATTGCCTCAATTAATAAGTTAGTATCACCCCTACCCATTATTTTTTTGCTCGCTCTACAAATGTTAAATCCTCAGTTTTAATTACTATTTTTTCTCCAGTAACTAAATAAGGTGGTACCATCACTTTCAAACCATTAACTAGAATTGCTGGTTTATATGAAGAAGTAACAGTTGATCCTTTTATCACTGGATCAGTTTCAGCAATTTCTACTATCACATTAGCTGGCAATTTAATGTTTAAAACTTGTTCCTGATAAAATTCTACCGTTATTTCCATGCCATCAGTAAGTAGTGGAAATTTTTCGCCAATAACATCTTTAGCAATCATAATTTGTTCAAAAGATTCTGGATCCATAACCACTAAATTTTCACCATCAAGATAAAGATATTGCATTGGTTTTTGCTCTAAAAAGGCTTTTTGTACATTGTCAGTTGATCTAAATCGATGATTTAATTTACTACCAGTACGTAAATTTTTCATCTCTACCTGCACAAAAGCTCCACCCTTACCTGGTTTAGTATGTTCAGGTTTTTTGATAACTACCCAAAGCTGGCCATCATGTTCTAAAACATTGCCTTGTTTAATATCATTTGCTGACATTCTCATAATACTAAATCCTTAAATTATTAAAAATATTTTTAAATGCCATTACTTGGTGCTTTATTATTAAAATTTTTAAAGTTAAATAAAGTAAGTATTGGTGCTGAAATAAAGATAGAAGAATAAGTACCAATAAACACGCCAAAAAACACTAACACACTAAAACTCTCTATAGCCTCACCACCAAAAACTATTAATGCTAAATTAGCAATTAATGTAGTTAGCGCTGTAATGGTAGTCCGGGACAATGTTTCATTAATGCTAAGATTAATTATATCATGGATATTTTTATTATGATATTTGCGTAAATTTTCTCTTATTCGATCATAGATAACCACAGAATCATTTACCGAATAACCAATTATAGTCAAAATTGCAGCTATGCTACTTAAGTTAAAATCGTACCCAGTATAGCTCATAAAACCAAGACTTAATATCACATCATGTACCAAGGCAATAAGTACTCCAAGTCCAAAATGCCATTCAAACCTAACCCAGACATAAAACATAATTGCTAAAAAGGCTAAAAACATAGCCATTGCCCCAGATTTTATCATTTCTCCACCAATTTGTGGACCAACAAAATCTTCCTTACGATATTCAAATTCATATGGAAACTTCTCCGCTAAAGTTTTTTTTATCAACTCAATATTTTTGACTAAACTTTCTTCGCTGCTAACACTTACTCTAATTGAAAGATCTTTCTCACTACCAAAATTTTGTAAAACAATTTCACCAATATCAAGTTTATTTAATTCATCACGCATTGCTTCCAAATTTGGTACTTGATTAGTTCTAACCTCTAGGGTAATCCCACCAACAAAATCTATACCAAAATTAAATTTATAAATAGCTATAGATAAAAAACTAAGTACAGTTAAAACTATAGATAATCCATAACTTAGTTTCTTTACTCTGATGAAATCAAAAGATGAAGAGGGAGGAAATAATCTCAAAGGAAAAATTTGCATAAGCTATAATTTTTTAAACTCTCAAGTTTTTATCACTAATTTATATCTAGAAACAAGTAACTTATACATTAATTTTGACTATAGATCTAGTATAAAAAACTTATTTAAGTGTTGACACTAGTAAAAATTTTTGTAAAATAGCTTATATGAATGTTAGGTTGATAAATTATTCTAACATTTTTGGAGCTCAAAAAACTCCTAACAACAAGAGGTTGCGCGCAACCTTAATTAAGTGCCGTCCTCGATTAACATTAATTAGCTTAGTTAATTTTGATTAATGTGCTAGGATGTAATTGATCGGGGAGATTTTAGCGTATGTTCAAGATTAAAAAGTTATTTTTAATCTAAAGGCTATAATGGCTGCTCTTGTTGTCAGTTTTTTTGACTCCCCGATCACTAATGGATTGAGAATATAAGTTCTAATTTTTCCCTATTTTAGTGATCAAATAAGCATAGATAGAGTTTATAGAAATATATAGAAAAATAATTTCTATAAACCTTATTTATTAAACTTTTAAGGTTTAATAAATAATTATGTGTCGGGAGCTTTTTTTCTTTATCCAAGTGTTATACTAAGTTTTCCCCGATATTTGGTATAGCTAGTTGCCCAAGCGCCCGACTCCTCATAAATAAGCCCGAACATGAATCCTAGGCCATTTGTAGGGATTCTATTTTTTCATAAACTTCACTGGCATGTCCTTTAACTGATACTTTAGACCAAATATGAGCAATTGTACCATTTGGATCAATTAAAAAAGTTGCTCTATTAATACCAAAATATTTTTTACCAAACATTGATTTCTCACCCCAAACGCCATAAGCCTTGCAAACTTCTCCTTCCATATCTGAACCAAGCTCTATTTGCATAGCATATTTGATACAGAATTTATCATGTGAATCGATTGAGTCTTTAGAAATACCAAGAACACGAGTATTTATCTTATCAAATTCTGGTATTAATTCATCAAAATCCCTAGTTTCAATAGTACAACCTGGAGTATCATCTTTGGGATAAAAATATAAAATCAAAAATTTTCCATCATAATGCTTCAAAGATCTTACTGCTTTATGACCAACAAGTACTTGAAAATTAGGGGCTTTATCTCCTACTTTTAACTTCATAAACTAACCTCAATTAAAATATTAATAGCTAACTAGGTTATTACATTTACCACCTTTAGTTATCAAATGCAAGTGTTTTCATTTACTTTAAATTTTTACCAGAAATATGAATTATAGTTTATTTTTTTGTGTTAATAATTAAAAAAATTATTGACTTCATTAAGATTTTCAATATAATCTGTCGATTATGAATATTAATATAGGTATGTTATGAGAATTATAAGAATTTTTCCTTTTTTGTTTTTAGCAGTATTTTTGTCTGCTTGTGGTAGTACTTCAAATATAAAAAGCAAAGATCAATCTGCATCTATACCTGATTTTAGTCACTATAATCGTGTAATTGTAAAAGATTTCACTAATGGGGTAAAAGGCAAGTCTAAAAACAAAATGGCAGCAGGTAAAATATTTGCTGATATAATAGCAAAGAATATTAAGGCTGAGAAAGCATTCGATATAGTAGAAAGAAATACTGAAAGCGAAGAACATGCTTTAATTATTGAAGGTAAAATTACTCAACTTGAAGAAGGTAGTCCATTTGCTCGCATGATGATAGGGTTTGTAGGAAATTCTCACTTTGATGCTGAAGTACAATTCAGGGATAATCAAACAAAGGAATTGTTAGCCAATATTGATGTTAACAAGATGAGCTGGCCTCTTGGAGGAGTTATTTCTGCTTCACAAAATGTTGAGAGTCATATGACTTCTGCTGCATCTAAAATTTGCTGTGAATGTAAGAAAGCTAAAAAAGCTAAAAACAATATTTAAGAAGCAACTAGATTTATAGTCAAATAACTTGAAAAAGGGATAGACTTGAGCAGGTAAATCAGTTCGTAATTAACGACTTATAAACTTTAAAAGAACTGGGTTTTCGTTATTGCTGTAAAGGTTACATAATTCGTTGTGACACGGAACGTCATTGCAAGAACACTTTTGTTTGCGGTAATCCAGAGAAAAAAATATGTAAAATAATCAAATCTGGATCCTCACGCCAACCAAAGGTTGGCTCAGGAGGACGGATTTTTAGAATTTATCAAACCTAGACATAATTACTCCACAAAAATTTAATCAATCGTGTCAACGAATTATGTAACCTTTACAGTGATGACGCTTTCCTTTTTTCAAGTTCATTTGACTATAATAATGCAACCCAGCGAATAAGAAATCTGTGTATTTCCCTATATAGTCATTTCGATTGCCAAGTGTATAATTTAAAGGAGTGATCAATAGTTTGTTGTAGTGTATCAAATTGTGAGATAGTATTTTTTACTTTTTC
>JABSSF010000023.1 GCA_013214485.1 Rickettsiaceae bacterium
AAATTTTCTTAAATGTGCCATTACATCAGATCATAGCACTATACTTTTAAATATTAAAGTTATTTTTGCTAGTTTCCCTAATAAACAGAGTGTGAATATTATATTAAGTAATTTATAATATTTTGTAGCAAATAGAATTTTTTCTTTAGGAGTATTTAACACATTACCTCCTTAAGGTTATTTTTTTAAGGAGATAATAAACTAATTTTTGTTAAATACAACATTAATTATATAATTTTAAATATCTAGCGACGCTTTGTTTAACACCAAAGGTAGTTTTTGCCTTTTTTTCAGCTGCTCTGCCATAATTATATAATTTCTCTCTATCACTTAGCATTTTTTCTATTGCTTTAGACAGGGCATTAGGAGATTTAGGTGGTACTATCAAACCTGTTTTATTATGATCTATTAACTCTGGAATGCCCCCTACTTCAGTAGCAATACAGCTAATTGAGCTACTCATTGCTTCAATAATTGAATTTGGCAGTCCTTCTGTATGGGACGGGTGAATATGTAAGTGACTATTTTTTAAGAAGCTAAATACGTCATTACTTGCTCCTACAAAACTAACATTTTCTTGCATATTATGTTGTTTTAAGAATGTTTGATATCTTTCAAGATTATCTTCTTCATTACGGCCGATAATATTTAAGTGCCATGTTAAATCTGGTCTTTTGATTTTCAAAATACTTAAAGCATTTAACAAATCACCATGACCTTTATAGGTAAATAAATTACCAACTGCTATCATTTGTAATATTTTTGCTGATTTAAAATCTTCTAAGCTACGTTTTAACTGAAATCTATCTACTTCAATACCATTATATAGCAAAAATAATTTTTCCTCTGGAATTCCTTCTTTTTTTAGATCATTCAAAATCGCTTTAGTATTACCAACTGCCCTATCAACATATTTATGACAAACTTTTGTCTCTAGAAAAGCTGCTATTTTATGTTTAGCAAAATAAAAATTAAGGCTTAATCTTGACATTATTAATAATGGCTTTGGCTTTGGTAAAGTAAATTTGATAAAAGTAGCATAAATATAAGATAGAGGCAAAAAAGCATGGATAATATCTGCCTGCTCAGACTTAATGTGAGACCTCAAGAAGAGAAAACAATTAGCAAGCATTGCAAAAAAACTTAAACCTTTTGTTTTATAAGCTATACGACCAATAATGTTAGTTGGTGATTTGAGAGCTACAACTTTTACACCAGCTTTTGTAATTTGATCAGCGAGTTTTCCTGGATGCGAATAAAGTAATATAGTAACATCATGGGTTTTATTAATTATAGGATAATTACGTACTATATCCATTTCAGCGCCACCAACGTCTAAACTACCAATTATTACTATTATCTTTTTTTTCTTAGTCATAACTTAACTATTTTTATTATTAGGATTAGTATAAAAATATATTCTTTTAGGAGAGCCATGGGCAGTGAAATCTAATACAAGCTGAATATTTTTTAAATTAAATGGAGCAGATGCAATGTCTAGAAAACGAAAACTACCCAAATTTATATCTTTATTTAAATGCTGTTTATCATAACCATCAGTAATTAGTGCATATTTAAATTTCGGCAAAATATTATCGATAAAATATTGTATTTTTTTATTTGGCCAATGAATTAAAACATCTTTAATAATTAGTAAATCTGCTGCTGCAACTTCATCAATATTTGTACTATGGTAAAAACTCACATTATCTTTACTGAATTTTTTATCATTTGCTGAAATAACACTTTTCACTATATCATAACCTTTATATATTTTGTCTTGAGGAATATCAATTAAACTCATAATTTGCCAATCTCCACAACCTAAATCAACATAGGTTTTATATTTCGGATCATTGAAATATTGTTGTAAAATTTTTCTATATTCTACAGTATTTTCTTTCGTAGAGCTAAGACCAGAACCTGCACTCCAGTGGTTTGTATCATATATACGAGAGAAAATCTTTTCTTCTGTTAATAATAAATTAGTTAGCTTAATGAATTTTTCTTTAAATTTACATTTAAGATAATGAACAACATTGCGATAACAATAAACACACTTAAAAATATTACGGCGACAAAAATATAATTTATTTATTATAATCCTACAAAAAGTTAGTTTTCCTAAAGCTGTAATAATTTTTTTGATAATATTATTATTTATTTTATTAGTAGTTAAATAATGTACTAATAACAAATTCAAAGCATCTATTTTTTCTCTATAGCGGTTGGTTGCTTGGCTATTAGTAATACTATTTTCAATAAATTCACTCCATTTTTGAGCGAAATTTTTATTATCTTGAAAGATTGCTTTGTAAGTCTTAAAATTTTCTTGTTTTAGCTCAGACAATAATTCTCGATCATTATCTAATTTAACAATAGCAGCTACAAATTCTGCAACATTATTTAAAATAAATTGTTGCTGTTGTTGCGGTAATATTTCTGAAACAATACCAACATCAGTACTAATTACTGCGCAACCAGAGGCCATAGCTTCAATTAATGGTAGTGGCGTCCCCTCATGTTTAGAACAAATGAGCAAAATATCAGTTTGTTTTAAAATTTCTAAAATCTCTTCTTTTGGTTTATGAACTACATTACCATCAACTATATTAACTTCAATATCTATTGTATTTTGAACTTCTTCTATAATAGGCATAATTAGACTATACATGCCTTTTAAATCATAATCTTTGCCAAAATAATCTGTACCACTGTTACTATTACCTATCCAAGTTACTACTAATTTCTCATTATTTTTAAATTCTACATTTGCTAATTTTGTCTCAGGAATTAAGATATTGTCATAAATAACATCCTGTGATGGCCTAGGGTATTGCTTTATCTCATTATAAATATCATGTAATTTAGTAGATACTGTATAATAATTATCGACAAATGAGAATATTGACTTATTTTTGATAATATCTTGCTCTTTTAAAAATAAATTATCTGGAACCGAAGTAGTTATAGCAGCGTCAAATAATACTTTAAATTTAGGGTCTTTAAACGTTGGATCAACAGGGTTGATTAATAAAAAATGATACATTAATTCATATATATAAACCCGATAAAAGAAATGGACAAGCTTCACTTCTTTAAAGCTATTCAAATGATCTAAAAATTCTTCATAACTCTTAAAATCACTAGAATAAATAATAGTTATATCATAGTTATTTTGTAATAACTTGATTACATATTTAGCTATATAATCAAAGGCCCAATCTTTAGTATCTACTACTAATATAATTTTCTTTTTCATAAACGTTTTTTTAGTTTATTTTCAATATATAGTTTTTTCTTTTAAATTTAAGCATTATCTTTGTTTTTAAATAAAATAAATTTCAAAAAAATTGGCATAGTAAAAAACACTAAGGTTCTGACAAATAAATAATATCTATGATCAGAAGCCATGGTAGTTAAAAATATAGTTAACGAAAATACCATTGATAATGCCACCATATAGGATAATATACTATATTCCCTATTTTGATTTTTAAACTTGAATAATAAGAACCCAATAATTATTATCAATAAAATCAAGGTTAATATATTTTGCATTAGAAATGCAGGAGCTGCTATTAAATATTCAATAAATAATTCCTGTAAATAGTTCTTTTCAAAGCGATGGTGCTGATGAATATCCTCAATTGGCAGCAACGGATTATAAGCACTTTTATTATATTTTTCGAATGCAGTCGATCCTTGAGTCCCTAAAAAATTAAGAGTACGGTGTTTTAAATATGCAATAGGATGACTCAGCACCGCATGGTAAAAGGCTGTATTTAACGCAGCTAATTTATCCTCATCTAATGTACTGTTATAAATTTTAGTTTCGGGAACAAAATATAAGTAATTAACCGTTTTGAATGTATAAGCTTCCTTTACCTTAGCAAAACTATATATTGGATCTTCTTTTACATAATCTGGAAAAACACTGTCATCATCTATATCTACTGCAATTGCTGCTATATCAAATATTTGTCTAATTTGTTCTCCGTGACTATCTGAAGAATAATGACGGATAATTGCCGTATTTGTACCAATTATTATAGTAGAAAATATAATAGATATAATTATTCTTTTTAGCCAAGATTTAGTTATTAATGTCGTAACAAATAATAATAAAACAGGAGTAACAAATTTAGCTTGAAATTTAATTGCTTCACCATAAAAACAAATTATAAAAATAGTTGCTAAGATAAGAATATTCGGCCTTGTTGGTTTATAGCTATAATATGTACAAATAGCAAAAACTAATAAAAAACTATTAGTAAAACCATTATCTTTCCAGATCATATCAGACTGAGTAAGAATAGCAGGGGTAAAGGGAATAATAAAATATAACCAACGAAATTTATTATTCTTATCTGCTTGATATAACAATAAGCTAGAACCCCATATCATACTTAAATGTAAGAATAGCATTGTTTGAGGGCCTTTATAAATATAATTAAATACTGACCATAACATTGCCATTATCGGTGGATGATGTGAGTCAAACACTAAACTTATACTTTGAGAAAATTGATGATAACTATCACCAGTCATTCGTCCAGGATATGACGCTAAATAATGAATTGCTAACAATATTATACAAATAACGAAAGGATAATTTTTGATAAATCTATTATCTATCATAGCTATCTTTATTCCTTTATCGTTTCATTAATTTTTTTTGGAGCTAACATTAATTTTAAGAATATCGGCAAACTAAAGAAAACCATAATTCTAACAAGCAAATAATAACGGTAATCTGCAGCCATAGTAGTAAAAAATAAAGTTAATGAATACCCAATAGAAATTGCAATAGAATATAGTAAAACTGTACATTCTATAGGTTTTTTAATAGTAGCTTTTTGCTGGTTTTTTTTCCTTATGTATGAATATCTAGCTAATAAAATTATATATAATACCAAGATAGCCGCTGTAAGCCTATTTTGTAATAAATATCTGTGAGTACTTGCGATATATTTTACAAATAAGTTCTTTAAGATATTATTTTCAAATTGATGAAACTTTATCACATCATCTGGATGATCCATAGTAGAGGTAGCATATTTTCCATCACGATGCACTCTAAGCAGTCCAGCAAAATTATTCTTACGATGTTTTAAATAAGATATAGGATGAGTTGTTATAGCTGAATAAAATGCAGAATTTAATGCAGTTAATTTTGTTTCATCTAAAGTACTTTTAAATACTCTAGTTTCTGGAGCAAAAAATAAAGGATTCACGATCCAAGGTGTATAGACCGCCTTCACTTTATCAAAACTATAAATTGGATCTTCTTTGATATAATCTGGAATCACACTATCATCATCTATATCAACTGCAATACCAGCTAAATCAAAAAATTGTCTTATTTGTTCTCCATGAGTATCAATAGTGAAATAACGGATAATTAACGTGTTTGTGCCAATTAATATAGTAGAAAAAATAAGACATGCTATTATTCTTTTAAACCATGATTTGAAATATAGCGATACAATAAATAATACCAATATCGGCGCAATAAATTTTGCTTGGAATTTTACTGATTCACCATAAAAACAAATTATAGCTATACTAATTAGAACTAATATAGAAGGTTTTTGTTGCTTATAAAGATAATAAGTACAAGTAGCAAAAACTAAAAAATAACCATTAGCAAAACCAACATCTTTCCAGATCATACCTGATTGTGAAAGAACCGCTGGCAAAAATGGAATAATAAAATATAGCCAGCGGAATTTATTATTTTTATCTGCTTTATATAATAAAACTATAGCAAGCCAAAACATCGCAAAATGCAGCAATAATATTGTTTGAGGACCTTTATAGACTATATTAAATACAGACCATACCATCGCCATTGTTGGTGGATGGTGCGAATCATATGAGCCACTTAAACTTTGTATAAACTGATGATAGCTATCACCAGTCATACCCCCAGGATATGCTGATAAATAATGTATCAACATTAATATTAGAAAAAATAAACTGGGATGGTTTTTTATAAAATTTTTAATCATAATTATCGTCTAATCTATATATTTTAAAAATATTATGTACTTCCTTATAAATTATCTCTAATTTTTTAGGATTTCGTTTTTTCTAAGTAATACTAACTTTAAAAAAATTGGTAAACTAAAAAATGTTATAATTCTAATTATCATAAAATAGCGATAATCTGAAGCCATAGTAGTAAAAAACAAAGTTAACAAATGCCCAAAACCAATAGCAATTGCATAAAATAAAACTATATGTTCTGTATTAAGAGGCAATTTTTCATATAATCGTCTTCTAATTACAATATATAGCATTACAACTGTATAAAGCGATAATAAGTATGTTGCTGATTTATTTCTATGAGAAAATTTAGGAGCCTTACTTAAATATTTTGCAAATAATTCTTGTAATACATTATTATCAAATTTATGAAACTCTGGAACAAAATCTGGAGACCCCATCGGGGATTCAGAATATTTCCCTACATTGAATCTATTTATTACAAATGATAAATTATTTTTACGATGTTTAAGATAAGATATAGGATAAGTTGTTACGGCTGAATAAAATGCAGAATTTAACGTAGCAATATCTGACTCATCTAGCGAACCATTAAAAACTTTAGTATCCTCTACAAAAACCATGTGATTAACTGATTCAGGATGATAAGCTGCTTTTACTTTTTCAAAACTATAAATTGGTTTCTCTTTTACATGAGCTGGAATTATACTATCATCATCAATATCAATTGCAATACCAGCTAAATCAAAAAATTGTCTAAGCTGTTCTCCATGAGTATCAAGAGTAAGATAGCGAATTATTAATGTATTTGCACCTATTACTACAATAGATAGAATGATACATGCTATAATTCTTTTTAACCATGATTCTACGAATAAAGAAACAATAAATAGGGCTAATATCGGTGCAGTAAACTTGGCCTGAAATTTTACAGCTGTAGCGTAAAAATAAATTAGAATTATACCAATTAATAAAGCCATAGGAGGCTTTTCTTTTCTATAAGTATAATAAGTGCATATTGCAAAAACTAATAAGAAACCATTAGCAAAGCCAACATCTTTCCAAACCATCGCAGACTCTGATAGGACACTTGGAATAAATGGTAGAATAAAATACAACCATCTAAATTTGTTATTTTCATCTGTTTTATATAATATAAATACAGATGACCATAACATTACAAGATGAAGAAATAATATTGTTTGTGGGCCTTTATAGATTATATTAAATACAGACCATACCATTGCCATCATTGGTGGGTGGTGTGAATCATATGACACTCTTACGCTCTGGAAGAATTGATGATAGCTATCGGCTGTCATTCCTCCAGGATACGCTGATAAATAATGTATCAACATTAATATTAGAAAAAATAAACCAGGATTATTTTTTATAAATCTGTAAACCATATATTATATGTTCATTATTACTTTAGCTAACGGCATCGTAGCATAAAGTAAAAAATGAATAAAAGCAATATTTATGACTTGCTGATCGAAGAGGATCTTGGTTTATTTTGTGGTAGATTACTATTGTCAATATCTTCATTACTAACAACAGATTTTAGTTTTTTGCGATATTTCACAGCTTGCTCAGTTGGATCTACTATCTCTTCAGTTGTTTTTTCTTTTTTAGTTTCCTTAGTGATTTCAGCATCATTAAATTCTTCTACCTCATTTATAGAGTCTATAATGACATCTTCTAATTTTCCGTTATTTATTAATTTATTTAACTTATCTTGTACTTTATAAACAAGCAACTTAACCCCTGTTGCAATACCAATAGCTGCCGCTTTACCACCAAATTTAGCAAGCTCGCTGTAAGCCTTGCGATAATTCTTTTTTTCCAAATGGTTATAAAACTTTAGTAAATGAGGAAGCAATTTACCACTATTAGCAATAATTTTACCAACATTAATTGCCTTAGCAATTTTACTTTTCTCAGCTATAATATCCCCTATAGACTCACCATGTTCTTGTAAAAGATCTGGCAATTTCTTATCCATAACTTCCTGTAACTGCTTATTTTCATCTATCAATATCGCTACAGATTTAACTATTCTATTGATTTGAGCTATATGATTACCTTTTAACTTAATCTTTTCATCTTTATCACCTTTTCCTGCGGAAGTCTTTTTTGTACCATCTGATTTTTCAGCTTTAAGTTCAGTAATCATTTGTCCTAAAGTTAATACTTCATTAACAACTACTTTCAATTGTTTATCCTTAGCAGCATTGGAAACAAAATCATTTACAATTGGTAGCACATCTGTAACTACATCTTTAATAACTTCAACATCTTTGTCCTTTAAACCTAGCTGCTTAGCAATAGTAGTTGTTTCTTGCTGTTTTTTTTCTTCCTGTTTATCCGCTGTTATTAATTCAGTCTTTTCCTGCTTCTTTGTTTCTTTATTCTCTTTAGGAGCTGGTTTTTTTATTGGTAATTTAGTTAAAATATTACTAGTAATATCTTTGATCCCTTGCTCGTTATTTGTCAGTAATTCCTTAACCTCACTCTGCATAGAACTTACTACTGCATCGTTACTCACTAAAGTTAAAACATTATTAGCAAGATCTTTTAACTTTTTAGTTTTAATTTCAGATAATTCAGCATCCGGAGAATTTAGAACCTCTTTGAAAGAGCTTAACGTATTTACTATAGTGCTACTTTTAGAATTATTAAGAAAACTTGTAGCAATATTTACTCCAGTTAAGGTAGCATTTTCAAAAAACTTACGACCATTATCATCATTACTACTTAATACAGCAGCTACTTTTTCATTTTCTCGTATTTGTTTTTGAATTACATTACCAGCTATATTTTGCCAGATATTTTGCTCGCCTTCATTAGTTGTTGATTTCAACTGCAAAATATTTGCAACATTATCTTGAACACTCTTAATAACATTCTCATCAGTAACAATATCTGTCACTGAACTAACAAAATTAATCGCTTTAGCTTTGAACTTATTAATATCTAGCTTTTCAGAATCTAGTTCTTGCAATAGTTCTGATAACGAATTTGCTATAGTTAATATTTCTGTTGTTTTATCAGGGTCGGCAACTGTTTTAATAATATTAGCTGCATGCTCGGTAATTTTATTATAATTTTCTCCATCTACACCAGCTAAAATCTCTTTTAAATCTTCATCAGTTGTCATCTCTTTAGCTATTGCCTTAGCAACAACATTCCCAATAGTATCAAGATTTTTGTTTTTAGCTAAAATTTCCTGCAATCCTTTTAGTAAAGGTTCTATCGCTTTCTTATCATTAACAAGTACAATAACATTTCGTAAAAACTTACTTAATGCTTTTATTTGCTCCTTTTTTTCAGCTTTAGTTAATTTTTTACCATCAGCTTTATCAGCCATCCTTTCAACTACAGCAAGTAAATCTTTGAAACTAGTTAATAAATTTTCTAACTTCTCACTGTCATTGATAATATTTGGTGCAGCATCTGCTATTAACTTAACAACATCTGTTACAAGCTCAGGAGTTATACCTATTTTTTCTGTTAAATTCTGACCATCCTTGCCCTTTCTATTAATAGCTTTAGTAATAACATCATTTATCACAGGGATATTTTTATCCTTTAAAATATTTAATAGATTAGGTGATAGTTTTTCTAAAACTTTTTTATCATCTACTAAACCAATAGTAGTTTGTAAAAATTGTAAAGCTGCTTTTTTTACTCCCTTTTTCAGTTTTTTCTTTTCAGCTTTAGTTAATTTTTTACCTTTTGATTTAGTCTCCAATAACTTAGCATCTAGTTTTGTGGCTTCTGTAAGTAAATTTTGAAAATCACTCAACAAATTCGTTAGTTTTTTCTCATTACCAACTATAACACCAATTAAATTAGGAGCTACCTCTTCTACTAATTTAATTACATCTCTTGTAAGTTCAGCATTTATCCCGACCTCTTCTGTTAAATCTGCATTTTCTATAATGTTAGCAGCTATATCTCCAAAAGATTTTATATTTTCTTTATTACTTAAAACTTTATGTAAATTAGGTAATAATGATTTTATAACTTCTTCATCATTAATTAAACCGATAGTACTTTTTAAAAACGTAGCTACAACTTCTTTGGTTCGTTGTTTATCGGCTTCGGTCAATTTCATTTCCTCAGGCTTTGCAGCTTCAACAATTAATGCTTTTAGGCAATTGGAAAATTCTGCTACTTTAGTTTTATTCGACAAAATCTTTGATCCTGATTCTCCAACTAAGCCAATAATATCTTTTACTAACCTTGGAGTTATCCCAGTATCTTTAACAAGATCATCATTAAAAACTGTGCTAATTGCCCCAATCTGATTGCTAGTTAAAAATTCATGTAATTTTCCAGATTCAAGCATTGCAGCTATATCAACATTATCAAGAATGGTTTTTACTTTCTCATGACCTGCTTTTTCGTTATTAAGTACAGTTTTAAGAATAGTAGCTATATTTTTAGGGGTAACAGTAGGCAAACCATCCAAGGAAATTGGCAGAAGGTTATCTGCTATATATTTAGCATCAATCTTACTTGGTGTAACATTTTTTGCAACAAAATCTGCTACTTTAGTCATATTTTCTGCAGACACAAACTTATCATTGGCTTTTTTCAGGTCGAAATAAGTTTTTACATCTTTTTCCAAAGCTTCTTTTTGCTTTATTAGAGGCTCTTTTTTATGTTTTTCAGCTTTACCTTCTATTAATTCAATATCTCTTTTTAGTTGCCTAATTAATTCTTTTTTCTCCTTAATCTTACTTACAACAAGCAAGTCATATTCTTTTACTTCCGTTGTTAAAGTTTTTAATTTAGTTTTCTCTGATTTAGTTAATTTTTTTAGACCTTCTCTTAATTGTAAATTTGATAATTCATTTTTTTCTTCCTGCGAAAATTTTATATAACTTTCTTTAGCTTTTTCCTGTAACTCAATTAATCGCTTATTTTCATTTTCTGATAATTCTTTATTATTTGCTCTACGTTGTAATCCTTTTAATTTGGATTTCTTAAAACTTTCTCTTTCCCTTTGAATTTTATCAGTTACAAGATTATATTTAAATTCAGCAAATGTTATACCCTTCTTTTTTTCTACTTTAGCTAAATTCTTTTTTGCTTTGGCAATTGCTTTCTTATTAGAATCCTGACTCAAAATCTTAAAAACTATACCTGTAATATTAGAGCCTATTTTCTCCACTAATTCACTTACTACTACTTCTTTTAAATTTTCAGGTGTATCTGGATCGTCCAGCAATTTTATGAAAAAATTATTGCTAATATTAACATCTTGCATATCAAGATCATCAGTTAATATCTCAACTAAAGCTTTGGCTTCCTTAGCAAAATAAGGGGCATTACGTAATAAAGATGTTTTATTATCTATCTGGCCTAGCACAACCTTATTATTTAATACTTGCACTACTACATTCATTATATCTTTGCCTTTTATCGCTTGATCTTGATTTTTAGCTAAAGGGTCTGTTATAGATTTTAATGTCCCACCTGCTTTAGATAAATTAATTAATAGATTATAAAATACTTGCTTGCGTTTATCATAACTTTCTTCAAGCTTTCCTAAGGCATTATTTGTTAGTTTTTCTTTATCTTTTTCATGTTTCTTTTGAATTATTTCAATTTTAGATATGGCCTGCGCTCCATCTGAGCCTTTCTTTTGTAGCTTTTCTATATCTGCTTCATTTTGGGTTTTTAACTTTTCTAGCTCTTCTTCTAAATCCCCTATTTTTTTAATATTCTTTAATTCTTTCTTCTCTACCTTATATTGTTTTTTTTTCCTTTTCCAATTCATTGTTTTTCTTATACTGCTCATATTCTTTTATTTCCTTTTTAATCCCACTTAGCCTACCTTCTAATTGCTTAAGCCGTTTTTTTATAGGTGCTAAATTCTTTTTTTCCTTATTACTCTTACTCTTATTTTCTAGTGCTATTTTTTCTAGCATTTCCTTTTGCTGAGCAATTACAGTTTCTAATCCTGGTATACTCTTATCAAACCCTTCTCGTCTTTTTACCAACTTTGCTAATAATTTATTCTGATCATTTCGTGAATCTTGAATCTTTTTATTATAATGCGATTCTGGATCATCTTTCTTTTTTTGTTACCAGTATTTCTATAACTTTCAAGCTTCTCATATTGTTTTGCTATATATTCATCAAACTTATAAATTTCAGTTTGTAGCTTCTTTAAACTTTTGTCTTTCATAAAAATTGACCATGTCTTTAGACCTTATATTAATAATAACTTATTAATAGTTAAAGAATCGTTAATTTTAGTAAAATAAAACCTGAATGAGGTTAAAAGAGATCAATAATTAACAACGTCAATATTATCTAGCTCCAGTAACTCTATATCTCCTGCAACTAAAACATTTAGTCCTCGCCACTCTTTTAAAGAAACTCCTTCAAAAATTTCTGCTATCATCAGCATTATATCTCCAGGACAATCTTCAACTATTTGTCTACAATAGCCATATATCAATTTGTACTCAAATAGCACATATTTTGTAATGTTTATAAACTCTATATTGTTATCAATATCGAGTTTATTTTGTTGCTGGCTAATTGATTTCTTATTGTAAAGTTTATTATGAAACTGATTTTGTTGTAGAAAGTAATATAAACTCTCACTAATAGTTGGACTGCAAAAGGACTGTAAAAATTTATAATCAATCTTTTTATCTATAATAGATTCAAAACTTTTTGTAATAACATTAACAACGTCAGTTCTGAAACAGTCATAAGTGATAGTTTCATGGTTATAATTTTTATTAAAACCTTGAAATTTTAAACTAGCCCCTATACCAACACAAATAGCCCAATTAGAATTATTTACTAACTCTTCACTGTTAATAATTACACTACTCCCGATTGTTACTATAAAAACTGCCTCCTCGTTCTCCATTAATTTTAAATTTACTAGTTCACTAGTCTCAATTTTTTGAATTTTTATTAATTCCACTCTGTAAGCAGAACTATCGTTTAATTTTACAATTTGACTTCTATAAAGTGAATAAGGTTCTATATATCTATAATTTTCATTACCATAATTACTTGCAAATTGTGAATTCAGCATAGGAAATTTAATTTTATTATTACATATTTTAATCAAATCCTTTAAATCAGGTTTTTTATCAGTATATTCTATACCTGTTGTTATTCCTGGCACTTCCTACCTCCCTAGTTATATTTCTAGCTTAGTATAAAAGATCATATAATATTACACAAGTAACAAACACAGACAATTTTACAAATTATACTGGTTTATTTAGAAATTTTATTATATTTTAATTAAGTTCTAAAATTACAAAAATAGATTGAATGAAAATTACTTTTATTGGCAGCGGATATGTAGGTTTAGTTTCTGGAGTAATGTTAAGTGACCTCGGGCATCATGTAACATGTCTAGACACCGATTCAAATAAGATAAAGCAGTTAAAAGAAGCTATTCCTCCTATATATGAATTAGATCTCAAACATTATTTGCAAAAAAATATTAGCAGTAATAACATACAATTTGTAGATAATTACCAAGATGCTTTCTTGGAAAGTGAAGCAATATTTATTACCGTTGGTACTCCTGCAAAAGAAAATGGTGAGGCTGATTTAACCTATATTTATGAAGCAATTGAAAAAGCTGCAAAATTTGCCAAGGCTGGTACTGTTTTTGTCATAAAATCTACGGTACCACCTGGAACATGCCAAGCAATATATAATAAATTACAAACTCTTAAATCAGATTTCGATATTGCCTCTAATCCAGAGTTTTTACGTGAAGGCAAAGCAATTGAGGATTTTATTAACCCAGATCGTATTGTAATTGGCACGAGAAAAACAAAGACAAAACAGTTATTAGCAGAAATATATAAACCACTTACCGATAAAGGAGTTAAATTAGTTAGCACAGATTTAAATACTGCAGAATTAATTAAGTATGCTGCTAATAGCTACCTTGCATGCAAAATAGCATTTATTAACGAAATGGCTGATTTATGCGAATCAATTGACGCTGATATTGATTTATTAGCTCATGGAATAGGTTTAGATAAACGAATAGGAAAAGATTTCTTGAAAGTAGGACCTGGCTTTGGTGGCTCCTGTTTTCCAAAAGATATATTAGCGCTACAATATTTAGCTACAGATAAAAAAATCAACTCTTTAATACTTGATGCAATAATTAAAACTAACAGCCTAAGACCAAATAAGATGGTTAAAAAAATAAATACTATATTAGATGGTATTAAAGGTAAAACTTTAGCCATATTAGGCCTTACATATAAGGCTGGAACGGATGATGTACGTTGTAGCCCTGCAATAACCATTATGGAATTATTATGCGCTGCAGGAGCAAATATTAAAGCTTATGATCCTCAAGCAAAAATATCGCAAAATAGTAAATTTACTAATGTAGAATTTAGTAATTCTACTGAAACTGCAATTACTAATGCTGATGCAGTAATAATCACTACAGAATGGTCAGAATTTAAAAAAATATCTTGGCTAGATATGCAGCACTTGTTAAAATCGCCAATAATTATTGATTTTAGAAATTTATTAAATAGTCAGGATTTAGAAAAAATTGGTTATAAATATTACTGTATAGGCAAAAAAATATAATATTTAAGTATAGGATAACTAATCATGAGTAATGAAACACAGAAGACTAGTAACTTTGTACATTTTCGTACCCAAAGTTCCTATTCTATGTTAGAAAGCACTATTAAAATTGCTGATTTGGTAAATCTTGCAACTAAAAATAATATGCCTGCAATTGCTCTTACTGATAAAAGTAATTTATTTGGCTGTTTAGAATTTTCTATAGCTGCTACTAAGGCATCTATTCAACCCATTTGTGGTGCAATTCTCAATATTTTATATACTCATAAAGGTGAAAATAAATTTGCCGAAATATTAATCATTGCTAAAGATGAAACTGGTTATCAAAATTTATTAAAACTATCTAGTTTTGGCTTTATTAAAAATGATAGAACTATTTGTAATCATATTACATTTACTGATTTAGAAACTCACAGTGATGGGTTGATTGTTTTATCTGGCTACGTTGATGGGATTATCGGTCAGTTATTACTTGCAGAGGATCAGGCTGCAGCTAAAGATTATAGTAATAAATTATTGTCAATTTTTAACGATCGCTTTTATTTTGAGATAATGCGTCATGGCAAAAATAAAGAAGGCCAAGAAGATGAAATTTTTATTGAAAAAGAATATTTAAATATTGCAACTGAATTAAAAATCCCATTACTTGCAACTAACAAAGTGTTGTTCAATGATGCTTCAATGCATGATGCGCATGATGTTTTATTATGTATTTCTGAAGGGGTAGTACGCGAGCAGACAAATAGAAAAAAAGTCAGTAATCATTGCTATTTTAAAAGCGCTAAGGAAATGGAAGAATTATTTAGTGATCTACCTGAAGCTATTGAAAATACAGGTCACTTAGCAAAACGTTGTTATGTGATGGCTAATAGTTCTGAACCTAATTTACCTAATTTTCTTTCAACTACAATAAAAGATAATAAACTAAATAATGAAGAAGATTTAATTCGCAGCGAAGCAAACACTGGCTTAGAGACAAAATTGCAAATAAAATTTGAGCAAGAAAATATTCCAGAAAATGAACGAAAAACTATCAGAGAAGAATATCTTGCCAGATTGGAATTTGAGCTTGGCATTATCTGCAAAATGAATTTTTCTGGTTATTTTCTTATAGTTTCAGATTTTATTAAATGGAGCAAAAAAAATGGCATTGCAGTAGGGCCTGGTAGAGGCTCTGGAGCTGGTTCTATTATTGCTTGGGTTCTGGAGATAACTGATCTTGATCCTATTAAATTTGGTTTGCTTTTCGAAAGATTTTTAAACCCTGAACGAGTTTCTATGCCTGATTTCGATGTTGATTTTTGTCAACGACGTCGCGAAGAAGTCATTAATTATGTTATGGATAAATATGGTCATGATAAAGTAGGGCAAATAATTACCTTTGGAAAAATGCAGGCAAAGGCTGTTATCAAAGATGTTGCCAGGGTTCTAGGGCTAAAATATTATGTTGCTAAATATTTAAGTGAATTAGTGCCTTTTAATGCAGTAAATCCTGTAACACTTTCTCAAGCTATTAATGATATAGCAGAACTCTCTAATGCAGCTAAAGGTAAAGGGCTTTATAATTTAAATACAGATTCAAATGAAGATATAGAGGCTTTGAACGAATTAATTAGCCAAGTTTTATCTACAGCACTCAGTCTTGAAGGACTACATCGTCATGCTTCTATTCATGCAGCTGGCATCGTTATTGCTAATAAAAATTTAATTGAAACAGTACCTGTATATAAAGATGAATTAGAGGCTAAAATTTTAACTGTCCAATATTCGATGAAATATTGTGAATTATCTGGATTAATCAAATTTGACTTTTTAGGTCTGCAAACTTTAACAGTCATTACCAATTGTTGCAAGCTATTAGAAACTCAAGGGATAAATATTGATGTTAGTAAAATCCCACTTAACAATAAAAAAACCTTTTCTATGTTATCTAAAGGTTTAAGTACAGGGGTCTTTCAATTTGAAAGCGTTGGGATGAAAAATGCTCTGAGAAACTTACAGCCTGACGATATTGTTGATATTATTGCTCTTGGCGCTTTATATCGCCCAGGGCCTATGGATAATATCCCAACCTATATTGCTTGTAAACATGGCAGACAAAAGGCTGATTATCTCCATCCGTTATTAAAAACAACCTTAAAAGAAACTTATGGAGTTATAATTTACCAAGAGCAAGTAATGGAAATAGCTAAAGTCTTAGCTGGATATACTTTAGGATCTGCTGATTTGCTTAGAAAAGCTATGGGTAAAAAAGTAAAAGCAGAAATGGATGCTCAAGAAGAAATTTTCATTAAGGGGGCAGTCAAAAATAATGTTAATAAGGAGCAAGCTAAGGCGATCTTTGCTACTGTTGCTAAATTTGCAGGCTACGGATTTAATAAATCTCATGCTTCAGCCTACGGAGTTATATCCTATCAAACAGCTTATTTAAAAGCTAACCATCCAGTAGAATTTCTAGTTGCTTCATTGAACTTAGAACTTGATAATAGTGATAAAATTATTATTTTCCTACAAGAAGCTAAAAATTTTAACATTCCAATAATTTCTCCTTGTATTAATCAATCCCAAGGAGTTTTTGACATTAAGCAAGAAATTGATAAGGATAACAACCCTATAAAATCAATCATCTTCGCCATTGGGGCTATTAAAAATGTTACCCAAGCTTTTGGAGATAAAGTAGCTAAGGAACGTCTAGCCCGAGGAAAATTTAAGAGTATTATAGATTTTGTTGAACGTATTGAACCAAAATTAGTAAATCGTCGTTGTTTAGAAAGCTTGATTAAATCTGGAGCGTTTGATTCTTTGCATGAAAATCGTCAAAGCCTGCTTAATAGTTTACCTCGAATTTTAGCATATGCTACTTCTTATTACGAGGAGCAGCAAGATAGTCACCAAATGAGTTTAATTTCAGTCAATGCTAATAGTGGTGATGTAATTATTACAGCTGAAAAACCTAGTAATAGTGAGCTTGCTTTTGCTGAGCTTGAATCTATGGGAGTGTTTATAAAATATCATCCATTATCTCAATATCAAGACATATTTGAAACTAAAGGAACAATTAAAAATTCTCTATATTTAAATAAAGAGCTAGAAGATGGCAGCCATTTTGTTACCCT
>JABSSF010000024.1 GCA_013214485.1 Rickettsiaceae bacterium
AGAAAAAAGTATGTAATGAAATCAACTGGATCACCACGCCGACATATAGTCGCCTCGTGATGACGCTTTCCCTTTTTTAAGTTATTTAAATGTAATTATTGAAATTTTAATTCTATAACATATAATTTAAGTACTAATGCTAGGTACAAAAATTCAATAGTATCTGTTTTAGTCATTATTCCATACATTTATTAAATAAAAAATAAAGGAGAAGAAACTATGTCGAAGAAAAATAAAAATAATCCAACGAAACAACCTACTCAAAATCTTGAACCTGGGCAACCAGGATATCATTATATTAATGATCCTAATGCTCCGATATTTAATGGAGCTAGTAAAAATGATATTGATTCAATAGTACAAAACCTTAAAAATAATGCAACCTTAAATACACAACAAACTACTACAATAGATAACAGCAATAATGTGACAACAAATAATATCGAAAATATTACTACTCCACAGCAGTCAAATATTGTTAATACACCTAGTTATATTATACCAACAAATATAACAGATCCACTAGCTATACAAATTCTAAACCATGCAAAAATTCAAGCGGATTACAACAAACTATTGCAGGAACATTATTATAATAAACAAATATATAAAATGAGTTATATAGGATTAGACGGTAAGATTTATTCTAATATTAACAATAATTATGACCAAAATATACAAAATTTGTATTATCTGCAACAATTACAAGATTATCTATATGTAAATTATTACAGAGGATTAGACGGTAAGATTTATTATTATAATAATCAGCAGCTTAGCGAGCAAGGAAATAATCAGCAGCAACAAATCATGGATTGTTGTAATGGTTATACTACTATTGATGTATATCAAAATCAAGATAAGCAAACTTTATCTGGTGGTACTCCTGGTTATTATGACAATGGTGATGGTACTAATTAAACTATAAGGAGAAAAACTATGTTGAAGAAAAAAGGATACTATTTTAACCATGGAACAAAATATTCATGGGCAGCAACAGGAAACAGAACAAAATATAAGTTTAATGATGATAAGAAAGTTATAAAGAAAAATGATGATGATAATAATACTGAGGTTTTAGAAGAATATTCTGAGCAGACACCAAAAACTAATGTAACTGATGACTACATAAATATAAAAGAAAATGATGATTTAAAAACAGTTGGTGATGTAGATAATACAGATAGTGCTGGTGAAACTTGTTTCTGTATTCTTTTGTAAAAAATATATCTATGTATCATGAAAAATTGTTATCAATAATATATTGCTGTTATACCATTGTTTCATAATTGCAGTCTTTATATTGCTATTTATAACATTTTTGTACTAATTCTCTTGAAAATTAACTAAATACATCTGTAGATATATTTTTTGATTGATTTCTTTGCCTAGTATGTTCTTATGGTGTATTGTACTTTACTTACATATATTTTTGATTATAGATCTCTATGATATGAAAATAACCTCTATTAAAGATCCAATTGTTAAAGAAGCTAGAAAATTACAAACTAGTACATATAGAAAGCAAGTAGGCAAAACCCTGCTATATGGAGTAGAACAAATCAATTGGGCGGTAGAAAGAAATTTAGAAATTGAAAGTATATTTACACTTCCAAGCAACAATATTTCCTGCTTTAGCCAAAAAATACAAGATAAAATTTTCACTTGTAGTGAAGGTATATTAAAGAAAATCAGTGGTACAAACTATCTCATTTCTTACATATCTATAGCTGTTCTTTATAAACCCAAAGAATGTCATAGTGAATTTGTTGTTGTTTTAGATAAATTACAAGATTTGGGCAATATTGGCTCTATTATTCGTACTAGTAAAGGGTTTTCTATAAATGACTTTATTTTAGTAAATATGCAGTCAGACACGTTTGCACGCAAGGTAATTGATAGTTCTCGCGGTGCTGTTTTTGATAGTAATCTTTGCGAGTATACTAGTGATGAAGCGGTAATAAATGATTTAAAAGCAAGTGGCTATCAAATAATAGTAACCTCACCACACGCAAAACACTTGCAGTCTCAAACTCCGTTAAAAAATCAAAAAATAGCCCTTGTGATTGGCAACGAAACATCTGGCGTAAGTGAGCAGTTTCTAAATGCAGCTGATATTGTTGTTCAAATTCCAATGAGCATAACAGTTGAATCTTTAAATGCCTCCGTCTCTGCTGGAATTTCTATCTATGAACTTAAACTTAAACAGGTTTTAATCATGTTAAAAGAAAAAATCTTTGCCAATCTTGGTAGGCAAGTTGGTATAACGGGAAAATTAATCCGTGCTGCTTTCGATAAAGAAATATCAAGCTGTACAAATTTGAGTGGTATGCAGGTGATTTTAATGATGATTATGCGTATGGATCAAACTATGTCTCTTGATCAAATATCGAAAGATACCACCTTATTTGGTGCAGATTTACAAGAATTCCTCTCTAAAATGGAACTGAAACATTACATTACAAAGAACGATGAGTTTTATTCTCTCACTGAAAAAGGAGATGAATTTTTAGCGGAGATTTGGCCAATTGTAGAACGAACACATCAGAAAATATTAGCAGATCTATCTGAGACAGAAATCGATCAACTATATAGTTTGTTGTCAAAAATTCAAAGTGGGTGTAACACAATCTTGAAATCAAAAAATGACAGGTAAAATTATTATTGTTCAACTGTACGAAGTGGTGCCGGATGTCGGATTCGAACTGACGACCGACCGCTTACAAGGCGGTTGCTCTACCACTGAGCTAATCCGGCAATAAATTAACTAAAATCAGTAAAATTATATCCTATTTACTGACTTTTTTCAGCAGCTTTCTGCTCTTTAAGTTCCTTTTTAGGAGGTTTTGTTGTTCTTGACTTAACTTTTATAGCCATTTTTTTAGTAATATGTTCTGGTAATTTTATTCCAGCTGCTTCTATAAAATTAGCTATTTTATCTGTAGGGTGAGCCCCTTGCTCTAGCCAATATGCTATACGTTCATTTTTTAGAACTACTCTATCCTTATTGTCTTTTTTTAGCAAAGGATTATATGTTCCTACCTTTTCAATGAAAGCTCCATCTCTAGGAGCGCGCACATCTGCTACTACTACTCTATAAAAAGGACGCTTTTTTGCTCCACCTCTTGCTAAACGAATCTTAACTGTCATAAAACACCAAATTATCTTATTTTTTCTTCTTTAAATATAACATGCTTACGCACCCTAGGGTCATATTTCCTGAGACTTAACTTCTCGGTTAATGTCTTAGGGTTACGTTTTTTTACAAGGTAATAGCCAGTACCTGCAGTACTAACTATTTTTACTAAAAGATTTTTATTCTTTTTCTTGGACACAACTAAAAAAACCTACTAACAATTTTAATATATTTACTTAAACTTTATCAGTAACCTAAATAAAAATATTCAGGTAAGTAATAAATTATCTTAAGTAAAATATCTCTTAAGCAAAGATTAGTCAAGTTAAAATATAATAAATTTTATCTAACATAGACCTATACTTAAAAAATATTGACTTTTTTATAAGGGCTATTATATTATTAAATAAATAATTATAAATCTGGGGTGTCAGGAACTGACTGAGATTATACCCATTGAACCTGAAAAGGATAATGCCTGCGCAGGAAGATTAGTAAAAAATACATATATTTTATATGGGTCAATTTTTTCTATAAAACATTGGAATTTACTGTATTTTCCATAATATCTTATTTGCGTTAGTTTTTATTATCCTAAATAAATAATAACTTGAGGAAACGCAAATGAATTATCTAGATTTTATCGGCACAGTTTTATCGTTAATTGGTACATATTATTTCGTTAAAGCTGATATTAGAATGTGGCTTGTTTATATTCTAGCTACCATAGTAAATAGTATTCTATATTTTAAATATACTATGTATGCAAGTATGATTCTTGAAATTGGTTACCTTGTTATGAGTGTTTATGGCTTTGCATCCTGGCATATTGCTGCAAAACAATCTAATGATTATATACGTTCTTTATCTTATAAACAATATCCTAAATTTATTATAATATGGCTAGTAATTATCGTTATTATTTATGGTATCTTGATTACTTTTTCAGATAGTACTATGCCAAAATTGGAAACTATAGCAGTAAGTACTAGTATTATTGCTTGTTATTATCTACTAAAAAGAAGGTGAATTCATGGTATGGTTGGATAGTAGCAGATAGTATTTATATCTATCTTATGGCATCACAAAAATTATATTTCCATATGTTTTTATTTAGTTGTTATTTAATATCTGCTATTATTGGACTTAAAAATTGGCAAAGATTAAAAAATATTGCAGATGAAAATTTAATAGAACAAACTACATGAAAGCAAATTTAATTTTAAATGGTAATATTGATTTACCCTTGATAAAAACAGCCTTAAATAATGCTACAGATATTTATGCTGCTGATGGAGCTTTTGATAAAATTGTTTCCTTAAACCTACCAATTAAAGCAATTCTAGGTGATCTAGACTCTTTAAAGGAGAAACCAAATAATATAGAAATAATAGAGCTTCTTGATCAGAATTTTACTGATTTTGAAAAGTCATTAAAATATTTACAAACACACTATCAGGAAATAGATGTTTATGGTGCTAGTGGCAGGGAGCAAGATCATTTTTGTGGTAATTTACATGTTGCTAAAAAACATATCTTAAATAGTAAAATCACTTTCTTTGATGAACATCAATATTATTTTTTAATTAATAGTTCAGCAACACTAAATGTACCTATAAATAGTATGATATCCATTGTACCATTTCCAACATTAGAAAATATTACAACTAGGGGACTACAATATCCCCTAAATAATGAAAATCTAGCTCTTGGTAATCGTATAGGCACAAGAAATGTTGCTACAGAAAATGTTGTTACTATCGAATTTCAACAAGGTACTGCTATTATCTTTGTTTCTAATACGCTATTCAAACTATAGTCAAATGACACTCTTTCTCTTTTCATGCCGTTTGACTAGTTGTATAGATATTTATCCTCTTACAAAGAATGTTATATTATTATCAGGATTATCTCCTATATAGCTAACCTTTTCTATATCAATTTGTGGAAATTGCTCAGGTTCATCTGCATTAAGAAAATATGTAATCATATTGGCAATAACAGTAATCGATTTGTTTGATTGCTCTGCTACATTTTTCAAAGTGCTGTATTTTTGATTGCTATCTAATTCCTTATAATCTGGGTGTTGTGTGTTCATGATTTCTATTACGTTATTATAAGGTTTTTGCTCCTAAAATGAGAAACATTTTTTCATAATCTTTTTAGTAGGCAATAATTCAGCTATCCATAATTAATTCATTAATACAGCCTATCATATTATCAATTTTACATAAATCATTCCAACCTAATGGTGTAAAAGATTGATGTTGTAGATTAGATAAAAATTGAAAATAAATATTTTGGTGATCTGTACTTAATGTACTACAAGTATTACTATCATCAATGATAAGATCTTCGCTCATAAAGTTAATTATTAGATTAACTGATGTTTGCTCTTTGAGTATATTAAATAATATTTCTTGTACTTTGTAAGTATGACATTGTGCATAACAGAACATCTTATAAATATATTCTAACTCAATTTTTGCTACATTGTTCCAACCAAAATTATTCAAGAGCTTAATTCCTGTTAAAGAAATTTGTGCTTTTTCTGGTTTTTGCAATGGAAGTTTATTCCAATACTTAACTTGTGCTAAATGGAAAGAAATTCCTTGCATTATACTACATGCTATTTTTTGAGAGTTATAATTAAATCCATTATTTATTAATAAATCTACAGCCAGGTAGTTATAATGGTTACAAGCAGTTTTTATCGGATCTATTGGATATTCATATGTTGCATCTAAATCTGATTTTATTATCAATAGTTCAATAATATTTTTAATAGAGCCAAAGTCATCAGGATGAGTTTTTACCAATTGATTAATCAAGGTTTCACCGTGCTTATTAACTAAGTCACAAGCAACTCCTTTATTAACTACTAAGTTATAAAAAATATGATCTATCTTGTCCCAAAGAGTAGAGTGCCTTAAATAAAATAGCTTAGATAATATATTTTCTTTATTATCATAATCTATCCAGTGAATATTAACTTTATTTATTAATAATTCAAAAGTTTTGAGTGCAAAATCATTGTTGGGTACGAAATGATGATCTTTTGATACTTTAAAACACTTTATTACATGAAATAGGGCATCTTGATAATTTGTATATTTTTTATTATTTATCAATAATTCTATTCCTTCAAAATTTCTTCCCCATATAGCATAGTGTATAGGGTAATTAAAATCGTTATCATATATATTGAGATTAACTTTTTTTTTGTTAACTAATAAATTTACGACATCATTAAGCTTTTCTTGCATTGCAAACATTATGATTGTCATGCCGCAATCATTAATAGTCTTATTTAACTCAGATTTATTTAATGATGTAATACCCTTTATCAAGGTATCCTTGTTTTGAGTGTTCAAATAAATATTATAAATTTCAGTAATTTTGTTTTTACACATATCTCCTCCTTAAAATTATCCATATATCAAGCAATTTAAAGGTTATATTAATTATAATTAATATTCAAGGGTAATTTTTATTTTTTTCAATAGCTTAGATAACCATTGTAAATTGATATATTTATGATATAAAAACAAACTACTTACATTATTTAATCTGGTGGTGAGAATGCTAAAATCATTTAAGTTAATCAATTTATTAATAATAATCATTTTTTATACTAAAATCTGCACTGCAGAAATTATTATTGCAAATGATATTTCAACCATTGAAAAGCAGCTACTTGAAGCTGATGAAAATACCTTGATATTATTTGATGTTGATCAAGTGCTTATTACTCCAACTGATGAGTATAATCGTAAGATTTCAATAAGAAAAGATCTTTATAGAGCCTTAGAAAAGAAATATCCACGCCAGCAGTTAAAAGTAATTTTATCCGATTATTATAGAAAAAGAACTGTTAAGCTAGTTAATCCTAAAATAATTAATTTATTACAACAATTGAAACAAAGAAAAATTCCATTTACGGCTTTAACAGCTTGGAATACTGGTACTTATGGTACGATAGAGGCAATAGAAAATTATAGATTTAAAGAATTAAATCAGGTGAGTATATCCTTTATAGATACTTCCCCCTTTCCAGATACAAACTTCCCAGAAGTACAAGGTACAGATGGAGTCCCGATGATAATGCAAGGAGCTATTTTAACTGCTCTGGTTGATAAAGCTATTGTATTAAAGCAGGCTCTTAAAACATCCAATATAAATCCGAAAAAAATTATATTTATTGATGACAGGATAAAATATGTAAAATCTGTAGAAAAAATGTGCGCTAAAGAAAATATAGATTATGTTGGTATACATTATCTTGAAGACAAGCTTATAACAAATAAAATACCTGATCTAGATGAAGCAAGAGAAAAATTACGTTTTCAGGTTTTAGAACAAGAACATATTTGGCTCTTAGACAGTCAACTAGATAAGAGAATACAATCATTAAATTAGTAATCCGAATCAGTGAATAAGCAACAAAAATTCATTCACTTTTCATTTTAACATAACTACCTGGGGCTTTTTCTATGTAGGATAAGTCATTATAATTAATTGATTTTTGTAATTTACCACTTTTCTCTTGTAGCCATTTTAACCAACAATTCCACCAGGAATTATGATGAGCTTTGCTTGTTTTAAGCCAGCTTTCAGCATCACCTGTAAAATCAAGGCCAATATTATGCGAATATTTTCGTTGTCCTGCTGGATTAATGATCCCAGCTACATGTCCTGCTTCTGTTAAACAAAAAGTTTTATCTGTACTTGCGAATAATTTCATACCATCATAAACTGACTTCCATAGAGCAATGTGATCCCCTTTAGCAGCTAAAGAGAATATTGGCAATGTTACTTTTGATAAATCAACTTTGCTACCAAGCATGGTTAATTTTCCTGGGACTTTTAACAAATTATCAATATACATATTTTTTAAATAATAGAGATACATTTTCTGTGGTAAGTTAGTAGCATCAGAATTCCAATACAAGATATCAAAAGCGTTAGGTTGTTTACCAAGTAAGTAATTATTAACAAAAAATGACCAAACTAAATCATTTACTCGAATTAAACTAAAGCTATGCGAAATATATTTCCCATCTAAATAGCCTTTTTTCTTTACTTCCTGTTCAATCAAATCTAATGTTGCTTTATTAATAAAAGCTCCAATTTCACCAGGATCAGTAAAATCAATTAAAGTAGTTAGAAATGTAGCGTTATTGATATAATTTAATTGTTTGTTTTGTAATACAGAAAGAGCAGCAGCAAGTAAAGTACCTCCAATACAATAACCAACAGCATTGACTTTATTAAACCCTAATTGCTGAATTTGCTTATAAGGCTGGATAATACCACGCTCGATATAATCTTCGAAATTTTTATTTGCTAATTTCTTGTCAGGATTAACCCAAGAAACCAAAAAGACTTGAAAATTATTTTTAACTAACCATCTTACTAAAGAGTTATTTTTTGATAAATCTAAAATATAATATTTATTAATCCATGGTGGAATGATAAATATGGGTACAGCATGACTGTTATTTTCAGGCTTATAGCAAATTAATTGCATTAAGTCATTTTGATAAATTACTTTCCCTTCGGTAGTAGCTATATTTTTACCAAGCTCAAATTGATTTTCATCTGTTGTAGTAATATTAAATAACCCATGTGATTTTTCAAAATCATGTAAAAAATTCTCCATTCCTTTAACTATATTTTTTAAACTACTATTCAAAGATTCGCGAATTACTTCTGGGTTACTAAAAATGAAATTAGATGGCGACATAGCATTCATAAATTGGCTAGTAATAAATTCTAAATATCTTTTTACTTCATTATCAACATCATATTGATCAATATTATTCTGAAGCCAATCTGAAGAAAGAGTATAATATTGTCGGATGAAATCAAAATAAATATTATTTTTCCATGCTGGATCTTTAAAACGACGATCTCTTATTTCATCTGTTTCCTCGCTACTATATTCTTGATTGGTAAATTTATGTACCGTGTTGTTGATTAATTTATGTAACTTACATAAATGATCTATGTTTACTTGGTTAAATTTATCTGGATGTTGTAGTGAATAATTAAGTAACTTGCTAACTATTGATGGTGCTTCTTTGTTATTTAAAAAATGTGGCGTAAAATCCTCAGGCTTGGATTGCAGTAAACGTAACAATATTTGTTGGTAATATAAATTCGCCTGCTTGATGTTTCCTAATACTTCGTCTGCAGAGATATGAGGCATAGCTTGCTTAACAAATCATTAATTAATTAATATATCATTAAATGATATTATATTTAAGCAAATTAAAGCTATGTAAATTTTATATTTTAATTTAAATATAGTAATTTTTAGTTAGTATTGTATTTATAATGTCAAATTTTATTTTAAGACAAAAAAACTGGAATTTGCTATTAGCGAATAATGTAATGAAATCAAATCTGGATCGTCACGTCACCATTGGTGACTCACGATGACGGACTGTAAGCCTTTAAAGGAAAGGAATCTGTCATTACGAAAGCACTAGTACTCGTAGCAATCCAGATTTGACTATAGAACTACAATCCTAAGCTTTTAGGGTTGCAAGTTTTAAGCCAGATATCGATCATCAATTTAGTAATAACTAAAGCAGTATACATCGAAGAAATGATGCCAATAGTCAAGGTTACTGCAAAACCTTTTATTGCACCAACGCCAAAACTATATAATAAAAATGCCGCTATTAATGTTGTAACATTAGAATCAGTAATTGTAGCAAATGCAGATTCAAAGCCTAATTTCACTGAATATAAATTAGAACAGCCTTTATCTACCTCTTCTCTAATGCGTTCGTAAATTAATACGTTAGCGTCAACGGCCATACCAATTGTTAAAATAATCCCTGCGATACCTGGCAGAGTTAATGTTGCTTGTAACATCGATAATAAAGCTAAAATAAATAATAACGTAATTACCAAAGTAACATTAGCAAATATACCAAGCATACCATAAGAAAGGAACATAAAAACTACTACCCAGATAAAGCCGATAATTGCTGCTTTTTTACCAGATTCAATAGAATCAGCCCCGAGATTAGGGCCTACTGTGCGTTCCTCTATTATTTTAAGTGGTGCTGGCAGTGCTCCTGCTCTAAGAAGTAGAGCAAGTTCATTTGCTGATTCAATTGTAAAATTACCACTAATAGTGCCTTCACCCCCTGGTATAGGTTCATTAATTGCAGGAGCATTAAGTACCTGCCCATCTAGAATGATTGCTAGGCGACGACCAACATTTTTGGTAGTTGCCTCACCAAATTTCCTCGCTCCTAATTGATTAAAAGAAAAATGCACTACAGGTATTGAATCACGGAAAGTTACTTGAGCGTTATTTAATTGATCACCACTAACTATAATTTTTTTATGGATAACAAGTGGCTGGTCATTATCACTAAATCTAACTAATTTTGAACCAACAGGCACTTGTCCTTTAGCTGCTTTTTCTAAATTAGCTGTTTCATTTACTAAATGAAATGTAAGCTTAGCTGTCTTACCTAAAACATTTTTTAACGACTCAGGTGAATCTTCTCCTGGAACTTGCAGCAAAATATAACGATCTCCTTGCCTACCAAGTTGCGGTTCCTTAGTACCAGTACTATCGACTCGCCTACGGACAATTTCTATTGACTGATCAATAACTTTATCTTGCAATTGATTTATTGTATATTCGTTATAGCTTAAAATGAAATTATTATCCTGCACAGCTATCTGAATATCCGAATCTATATTACGTAGTAATTTCTTTACTTCACTTATTTTTTCGGTGTTACGTATATTAAATGTAATATGATTACGTTTAACTGTTAAGTTACGATAACCGATTTTTTTTTCTCTGAGTACTTTACGAACACTATCAGCAACAGCAGAACTTAAATCATCAAAATAACTATCAAAATCAACATCTAATAATAAATGAGAACCACCACGCAAATCCAAACCTAAATTTACTTTATCGCCAGGTAGCCATTCTGGTGATTTATCAGTAAAATTAGGTAATACATAAATAGTTGCAATTAAGGTAAATAAAATTGCTGTTAGTAATTTCCACTTCGATATTCTCTGCATCAGTATTTTATTTTTTCTTTGTTACTTCTTTAGATTTTTTCCCTTTCTTTTCAGCTTTGCCTTTATCCTTACTTTGTTCTTTATTCTTTCCTTTATCACGACTAACTATTTCTGTGATTGAACTTTTAAGAATTTTAACATTTACACCTTTGGAAACCTCTATATCAACTGTATTATTGCTATCATCAATTTTAGTAACAGTACCAAACATGCCAGAATTAGTCAGTACCTCTTCTCCTTTTTTAACCCCAGAAACTAGGTCAGCTAATTGACGGCGTTTTTTCTCTTGTGGTCTGATTAGTAAAAAATAAAAGACAAAAAATAGTAATGCCATCATCACTATATGTTGCATCATATCACTGCCTGAGCTTGGAGCTTGAGGTGCTTCTGGCAAGCTTCCAGTATCTTGAACAGTTATTGTATCTGTGTCAGCATATGCGTTATTTATAAACATAATTTATTCCTATTAACTTAATTTCCAATATAATTTTTAGCATTATACATTTTCTGTCATTTCTTTCAATTGCTTATTATATAATCGGTGATATTCTTTCTTCTTTTTCATTAATTCTTGATGTGTTCCTTGTTCAATTATCTTACCTAGTTTCATAACTATTATCTTATCTACATCAGTTACGCTAGTTAATCTATGGGTAATTACTAAAGTAGTTTTACCTTTTCTAAGTTTAGCCAAAGCCTGTAATATAACATGTTCAGAATTACTATCAAGGGCACTTGTAGCCTCATCTAAGATTAATATTGGAGCATCTTTTAAAAAAGCTCTAGCAATCGATAATCTTTGTCTTTGACCACCAGATAATGTAACTCCTTGTACGCCGACTAAGCTATCATAACCATCTGGCATTGCTCGAATAAATTCATCAGCATCAGCCGCTTTTGCTGCGGTAATTACTTCTTTCTTAGTAGCTCCTGGTTTACCATAAGCTATATTTTCAAAAACTGTACTATCAAATAATAATACATCTTGAGTAACTAAGGATATTTGGCTACGTAAATTACTAACTAATATATTTTTAATATTATGTTTATCAATTAAAATTTCTCCTACTGTTGGATCATAAAAACGTACCATTAAATTAGCCAGTGATGTTTTGCCGCTACCTGAACGGCCAACAAAAGCATAAGTTTTTCCTGGTTCCATTTTTAAATCAAAAGAATGCACAGCTATTTTTTCGCCAAATTTTAAGCTGACATCATTAAAATAAATAGCAGGTTTTTTGAAATTTATTACCTTACCATCTGGTACATCACAAATTACTGGTTTAGTATCTAAAATATTAAATACTCTATTTGCTGCGGTTAATCCTTCTTGCAAATTTACATTAAGAGCAACTAAGCTTTTAAAAGGTCGATATACTGTAGCAAAAGCTGCAATAAAAGCAATTAATTCACCTGGAGTTGTTTTGCCAACAAAGACCATATAACCGCCATACCAGATTATACAAGCACTTCCTATCCCACTTAAAATTTCCATAATTGGCGAAGATAGTGAATCTAATTTAGCTACCTTTTTATAATAATCAAGCACCTTGTTAACTATATTCCTTGCTCTCCTAGCTTCTATTTTTTCTCCAGAAAATGATTTTATAACTTTAATAGAACGGAATGTTTCATCTAATTTTGCGGTATAATTACTTAATTCTTCTTGCACTTGATCTGAGACATTACGCATTCTGCGACCTAATTTCTGTATTGGATAAACTGCTACAGGAAAAAGGACTAAAGCAATTGCTGATAATAATGGCTGCAGGTAGATCATCATTACAATTAAGAATAATACTGTAAGTAAATGTTTGGCAGCTCCAACAAGCATATTTGAAACAGCTCCCCGCATTAATATTATATCATTTGTAAAACGTGAAATTAGTCGTCCTGATGAAGTTGATTCAATTAAAGCAAGATCAGCTAGTAATAAATGCTCATACATTTGCATTTGTAAATTTGTTAAAATACGCTGGCCAACAAATTTGATAATATAATTTTGGAAATATTCAGCAATTCCTTTTGTGCTATAAACTATTATCACCATTAATGGTACAAGTACTAACATTTGTTTATCATGAGTGATAAATATTTGATCAATAGCAGGCTTTACTAGCCAAACAATTATAGTACTACAAGCTGCTACTATAACCATGAAAAAAATAGCTAAAGATACTTGCTTTCTATAAGGTTTAACATGATCTTTAAGTAGCCTTTTGATAATTAAAAGTGACTTATACTGTTTATTTATATCCAACCCCTTACCTCCATTACACCACCATTTTTTATTAAACTATACAAAACGATAATAAATCAATTCAAACAATATCCAGCTGAGCGAATAGTTTTAATCAATTGTGAATCATCAGCATCTGAACGCATTAAAGTTCTTATTCTATTAACATGAACATCTATAGTACGGTGAGCTATATCTTTATCTGCTCCCCAAACATAATCTATAATTTGTCTTCTTGAATAAACGCTATTTGGTTTTTGTACAAATAATTGTAAAATTTTAAACTCTGTAGGTCCTAAATGGACTTGTTTGTTGCCCCGAAACACTCTATAAGTTGACAAATCCATTCTAATATTATCATATTTGATAACTTTATCCTGGAACACAGGTTTAGATTTACGTAACAATGCTCTAATGGTAGTCATTAGCTCATTTGGAGTAAATGGCCTTGAAATCACTTCAGAAACAATTGCATCACTTAATTGATAATTTTCTGCAGATTCATCTTGATCTATAAGAAAAATCACTGGCAATTTTTTTAGTTCTTTTATTTTTCTAAGGCATACAGCCATTTCTTTTGCTGACATACCGTTTATCCTAGAGCTAATAATTGCAACATTTGGTGGATTAACTTCAGCAATTCTTAAAGCTTCTTCAGAATTTTTTACTCTACTTACATCAAACCAATATCTTTCTATAGTGTTACATAAGCTTGCATTTAAAGCTTCGTTATGTTCTACTACCAAAATCTTTGGTGGTAATTTATCAGACATAATCTTAAACTCCCAAAATATTTATATATTTAATAATGACAAAAGGCATTATAATTGTTTTAAGATTACAACCAAGTAAAACTTACTTAACAAAACTATTTTTATTAGATTATGTTATATTTTCATGACATTTTGTGTTAAATTTAATAATAATGCTTGAAATAACTGGTTTAACTTGGTATAACTACCTACTAAATTCGTAATTCGCTTTATTAGTTATTAACTTAGTTTTATAGTTTAGTTTTAGTTTAAGCGGATTTTAATTACTTATTGGAGACTTTGTATTTATGGCATTTTATGAATATATTTTGATTATGCGTCAAGATTTATCTTCTACAGATATTGATAAAGTAATTGTAGACTTTATCAAAATAATTGAAGATTTTAAGGGAAAAGTTATTAAAAAAGAATATTGGGATTTAAGATCACTTGCATATGAAATAAATAATAATAAAAAAGGACATTATTACTTTATAGGAATAGAAGCTAATAATGATTTATTAGCAGAGTTAAATCGTAAAATAAAGCTTAGTGAAAGCGTGATTAGATCTGCAGTAATAAAAGCTAAAGAAATTAGTAAAGAGCCTTCTCCTATACTGAAAGAAAAAGAAGAAGATAAAGGTAAAACTATTGATGTTACACTTAATAATAATGCTGCATAAAAATTAAATAACGATAAATTATATGTTACAAAATAATACACGAAATAATACACGAAATAATAAAGATACAGAACAATTAGCTGATAGAAATAGTTCAAAAATGTTTTTTAAAAAACGTAAAGGATGCCCTCTATGTGCAACGGATTGTCCAGCTATAGATTATAAAAACCCAAGCTTACTTAGTAAATTTACTTCAGAAGGTGGGAGAATACTACCAAGTAGGATAACTAATGTATGTGCTAAACATCAAAGAAATTTAAAAACAGCAATTAAACAAAGTAGAATAATTGCATTACTACCTTTTGTATATAGTGGTAAATAGGTTTTTATTCTTAAAAGAAATTGATCAGTATTACTTATAATAAATAAATAGTTTAGAGAAATGGAAATTATATTAGAAAAGCCAGTAAGAAATTTAGGAAAAGTTGGCGAAATAGTTAAAGTAAAAAATGGTTATGGTAGAAACTATCTTATCCCAGCTGGGTTAGCTGTTAGGGCTTCAAAACAAAATGTAGAAGAGTTAGCTAAAAAGCAAAAGGAATTAGAAAAGAGAAATACTGAAGCAAAAGCTTTAGCAACTAAAGCTGCGAAAGCAATTAATGCTAAGCAATTAACATTTATAGCGCAAGCAGCAGTTGATGGAAAACTCTTTGGTTCAATTTCTAAAAAAGATATTGCCAAAAAACTAGGAGAGCTAACAGATTTTGAACTTAACTATTCTAATATTTTACTTGATAGCGCAATAAAAAATATTGACGTTTATGATGTTGAAGTTACGTTGCATCCAGAAATTTCTGCCAATATTACTGTAGTTGTTGCAAGAGCTGAATCAGAAATACAAAATATGCTAAGTGAATATCAAGACAAAAAGAATAATAAGGGTAAAAAGAAAGAAGCTACAAAAGATGATGTTGCTGCAGCCCAAGGTGAAACCAAAATAACAGCAACAGAAAAAGATAAAGAAGTTTCAGAAGAAACAGCAGTTAAAGAAGATAAAACAACAAAAAAAGCAGCTGCTAAAAAAGAAGATAAAAAAGATAAAGAAGATAAATAAACTGGGATTCGTCTCATTGCAAGAACTTGCATGCGTGGCAATCCAGAGGAAAAGTGTATGTAATATATCGAATCTGGATCCTCACGCCGCAGCTAAAGCTGCTCAGGATGACCTGCTTTAAAGCCTTAAAAGAACAAAGGTTCGTGGCAATCCAGGAAAAGATTTCTTTAATAAATAAAAAAATGTCTAACATTAGGGTTTTAGGAATTGAATCAAGTTGCGATGACAGTGCTGCTGCAATAGTTGATTCCAAGCAAAATATTTTAGCTAATATTGTAATTTCGCAAGATAAGGAACATCAAGATTTTCAAGGTGTTGTTCCTGAAATAGCTGCAAGATCTCATTTAAATAACGTTAAATTAGCAATTACTACTGCCTTAAGCCAAGCAAATATGACAATATCTGAAATAGATGCAGTAGCAGCTACTGCGGGCCCTGGATTAATTGGTGGAGTAATTGTTGGTACTATGTATGCCAAATCTATTGCTAGTGTATTAAAAAAACCTTATTTAGCTATAAACCATTTAGAAGGACATGCGTTAACTGCTAGATTAACTAATAAAGTAGATTATCCCTATTTATTATTATTAACAAGTGGTGGCCATTGTCAATTTATTGCAGTACTTAGTCTTAGTAACTACAAGATTTTGGGTAGAACTTTAGATGATGCAGCTGGTGAAGCTTTTGATAAGGTAGCAAAAATGATGAATTTAGGTTTCCCAGGTGGACCTAAAATAGAAGCAATGGCAAAATCGGGCGACTCACATAAATTTGATTTTCCTAAACCAATAATTAGGCAGAAAAATTGTGATATGTCGTTTTCTGGTTTAAAAACAGCAGTTAGATTACAGATAGAAAAATTACAGCCACTATCTAAACAAAATATCTGTGATATATCGGCTAGTTTTCAACAAGTTGTTACTGAAATTTTACTAAAAAAAACTAAAATAGCTATAGTCGACTATGAAAAATTATGTTATAAACAGCTTTATTCAAAATCTGATATTAAACGTTTAGTTATTGCAGGTGGGGTGGCTGCTAATATTAATATTCGAGAAAATTTTCAGAAATTAGCATCTGAAATTGGTTATAATTTTGTTGCACCGCCGATAAACTTATGTACAGATAATGCAGCAATGATTGCTTTTTCTGGACTTGAACGTTTAAAAGCTGGTATAATAAATAATATTAGCTTTAAACCTAGAGCTCGTTGGAGCTTAGAGGATGTCTAATATGTTATGATTAAATATTTTAATTAGCTATGGTAATAAATTTAAGGAGTATATGTCAGGATTAGAATTAAATAAGATTGCTGCAGCTGTTCTACTTGCTACTTTAATCGCAATGCTTGTTGGAACTGTAGCTAATATTTTATATAAACCCAAGCTAACTGTAGCAACCAGAGGATATAGCATTGAAGTATCTGAAGATTCTTCCTCAGGTGGTGAAGGTCAACCTAAAGAGCCAGAACTTAGCATTGCTGAATTAATGGCAGCTGCAAATTCTGAGGCTGGGAGAAAATTTTTCAAAAAATGTATATCTTGTCATACTGTAGAAGCAGAAGGGGCTAATAAGGTAGGGCCTAATTTATGGGCAATTGTAAATGCACCAAAAGGTGGTAAAAATAAATTTGCTTATTCAAAAGCTTTAATGGCGGTTGGCGGTAACTGGGATGAAGAAAGTTTATTTAAGCTTTTAAAGAAACCTAGCAAATATATTCCTGGTACTAAGATGTCATTTGTTGGTTTACGTA
>JABSSF010000025.1 GCA_013214485.1 Rickettsiaceae bacterium
TTAAAAAATTATCCTGATTTAATCTTATACAAATATTGTTTTTAAAAAGTTTACAAGAATTGGTTTTTTATAAGTTTTTATTCAAGAGTAATTTGTAATCTTTGATTGTGACTTTTAAATTGCCCTGATAAGAAATATGAAACCGAGGGTTTTACAATGATTGTTTTTTGTGCTAAACTTGAAGCTGCTCTTTTTTTATAAAGGAGGAAAAATGCTAGGATAACTAAAAAAGAGCAGCATAAAAATAAATTAAGTTAACTTCTATAAGTAATAAAGGCTTTTAGAGACAAAGATCTTTATTACTTTATTCACTAACTTGAAAAGTAGTATATATTATTTTTTATAAAATGTAAAGTATTATTTACTATTTTTTTATTTATTTAAATAAGTATTATTAGTTTTTGTTAAGAAAAAGCTTAGAAACGTAAATTCAGGACGTATAATAAAGCAAAAAATTAATAAATATATTATTGCCTCAGCTAACAGATCAAATTATGTATTCTAATGATTTTATATAGTAACACTAATTTCCTGATTTTCTTGATTTAATGTTAATCTATTGTTATCATGCCTAGTAAAATTAACATTAAATATAAATGTATAGTATATTTTATAGTGTTTTACCAATATTTCTAATTGCCTTTCTTGGTAGCATTATTAGAAGAAAATGGCTAACGTCAGATGAATTTTGGCGAGGCTTGGAAAAATTGTCATTTTACGTATTATTTCCTGCTGTATTATTTGAACATAGTGCCAAGGTTGATTTAGCTTCATTTACCTTGCTACGTTTAGTAATAGCTTTGATCGTTGCAACAGCGATTGTTGCCTTTGGTTTAGTGCTTTATCAAAATAGAAGGAATTTTCATAAAGTACATTTTACTTCGGTCTTTCAAGGTAGTACTAGATATAATAATTATATCTTTTTTGCCGTGGGTGCAGCGCTTTTTGGTGATGAAGGATTAAGTATTATTGCTACTATTTCTCCCTATTTAATAATTTTCACTAATCTAATTGTAGTTATTGCCTTTGTCCATTATATTCCAACTAGAGACGGTGTTAGTGGTCGTAAAGGTTTAATGTTAGTGATTAAATCAGTAATAACTAATCCTTTTATTATCGCCAGTCTTTTAGGTTTTATTTTTAATTATTTTCAAATTGAATTAAATAAAGGGATAGAAAATACTATACATAATATTGCTGATTCTGCTCTTTCTATTGGTATTATGATTGTTGGTGCTAGTTTAAAATTTCGTATTAATCCAGAATATTTTAATTATGTAGTTTTTGCAGGAGTAGTAAAATTAGTGATTATGCCGATTATAACTTTTATTATTCTATGGTTGATGGCAATTGGTGGTACAGCAAAGTCAGTTGGTATATTATGCAGTTGTTTGCCTTGTGCCAGCTCTGCTTACATACTATCTCGGCAACTTGGCGGCGACCCAGAAACAATGTCTGCAATAATAACGTTTACAACTATCTTTTCAATCTTGTCATTATCTATTCTAGTGTATATCCTAGGATAAGGTGGTGCGAAAAAATTTAGCTAATAATATTTGAGTTTTTAAAAATGGAAAATAATCAATCTAAATCACATGAGCATATTAAAGCCCTTGAATATCACTCTAAAAACAAGCCTGGTAAATTAGCAATCAAGGCAACAAAACAATTACTAACGCAGCAGGATCTTGCTTTAGCTTATTCTCCAGGAGTTGCTGTTCCTTGTTTAGAAATAAAAAAAAATCTTGATGATATTTATAAATATACCGCAAGAGGTAATTTTGTTGCAGTAATTACTAATGGTACAGCAGTTTTAGGGCTTGGTAATATCGGAGCTGCTGCCTCAAAGCCAGTTATGGAAGGTAAAGCAGTCTTATTTAAGAAGTTTGCTGATATTGATTGTATTGATTTAGAAATAGATACTGAAGATACTGAAGAATTTATTAATTCTGTAAAACATTTAGGTTATAGTTTTTCAGGGATTAATCTTGAAGATATCAAAGCTCCAGAATGTTTTATCATTGAAGAAAAATTAAAAAAACTCATGGATATACCAGTATTTCATGATGATCAACATGGTACAGCAATAATTACTGCCGCAGGCCTCATTAATGCAATTCATTTAACTAATCGTAAAATATCTGAAATTAAAATAGTAGTAAATGGTGCTGGTGCTGCTGCTATTGCTTGTGTAGATTTAATTGTGGCACTTGGAGCAAAACCTGAGAATATAATACTTTGTGATACTGTAGGAGTTATCTATAAAGGGCGAACAGAGCGAATGAATAAATGGAAGGAAGCTAAAGCAGTAACGACTAATTATCGTAAATTAGACGAAGTAATGCAAGGGGCTGATGTTTTTCTAGGCTTATCAGCAAAGGGAGCAGTTACTAAGGAAATGGTAGCATCGATGGCAGAATCGCCAATTATTTTTGCTATGGCAAATCCTGATCCTGAAATAACTCCAGAAGATGTAAAATCCATACGTTCTGATGCAATTGTAGCTACTGGTCGTTCCGATTACAATAACCAGGTAAATAATGTTATGGGTTTTCCATATATCTTCCGTGGAGCCTTAGACGTAAGAGCCACTTCTATTAATATGGAAATGAAAATAGCTGCAGTAAATGCTTTGGCAGAACTTGCAAGACAACCAGTGCCAAGAGAAGTATATCGTGCTTATGGAGATAGAAAATCTTTCGGCTCTGAATATATTATACCTGTACCATTTGATCCAAGGCTAATTTCCACTATACCAATTGCAGTAGCTAAAGCTGCAATAGATAGTGGAGTTGCAAGAATTAAAGATTTAGATATAAAAAAATATAAAGCTGAATTAGTTAGTAGATTAAACCCTACTTCCAATTATATGAGTTTCCTTTTTGATAAAATAAATAATGCTAAATTACAAAGGGTTGTTTTTGCTGAAGGTGAAGAAGAGGAAGTATTAAAAGCTGCAATAATGATGCGTGATGAAAATTATGGTCAGGCAATCGTAGTAGGTAGGCATACTAAAATTGATCCAATTATGGAAAGCATGGGCAATGGTTATGATCTTAAAAATATTACAGTAATGAATGCTGCTATAAATCCGAACATTGATAAATACATTAATGCCTTGTATAAAAAATTACAACGTAAAGGTTATTTATATCGTGATTGTGCTAGATTGGTAAAAAATGATCGTAATGTTTTTGCTGCATGTATGATTGAGTGTGGTGATGCAGATGCTATGGTTACAGGTATTACTAGAAGTTATTATAGTAGTTTAGATGATATTTGCAAAGTATTAGGACCAAAGAAAGACCATCGCATAATGGGTTATTCGATAATGCTTGCTAAAGAGCATAGTATAATTATAGCAGATAATATTACTTGTGAATTACCAGATGTTAATGATTTAGTTGAAATTGCCGTCCAATCCGCAGAGGTTGCTAGATTTATGGGGTATACCCCTCGAGTTGCCTTATTATCATTTTCTAATTTTGGTAGTCCTGATCGTGATAAGGGTAAGAGAGTTAGGGATGCAGTACATAAATTAGATAAGATGGGAGTTGATTTTGAATATGATGGGGAAATGACTGTTGATATTGCTTTAAATTCTGAAATGCAAAAAATTTATCCATTTTGTCGCCTGTCTGGGCCTGCAAATGTATTAATAATGCCAGGCTTGCATTCAGCTTCCATTTCAGCTAATTTATTAGAAGAATTAGCAGGGGGAACATTCATTGGGCCAATTTTGGATGGTTTTGAATATCCAGTACAAATTACTCCTATGGGATCATCTGCAAATGATATTTTGCAAATAGCAGCCTTTGCGGCTATCGAAGCAATAAATAATAAAAAAATATAATAATTTGAATCACTTTAATTCAAGTTATTATGGGAGCTAATTAAATTTTCTAATTGGAAACTATTATAAGTTTTAGTTGTAGCTTTATTAGCTTTTAGTTCTTTAGTATGATTAGCAAATTTAATCATATTATCCCTATGAGTTTTACATAAATGTTTTATTTCTTTTCTAGGGATGCGATAATGTTTGGGCATTAAAAAGGTAAAACTACTAAATATACCCCATTTTTTTAGTTTTTTAGATCTAAGTAGTTTTTGTTGGTTTTGTTGTTGCTGTTTTATAGATAATGCTTGCATAATATCATTTTGATCACAATAACGAAATTGTCCTACCATATTACTAATTACTGAATTAGTAATATCAGTGTTGTCATTTATTAATATTAGATTATTATTAATATGCTCTAATAATGAGTTAGCAATATGTATATTTTGCCAATCTGATTTAGAAAAAATACTATCTTTTAAGTTAGAATTAATGATTTTTGTACCATAAAAAATAGATTTGCTACAATTGCTTTTTATTAGAATAACATTAAATAGGTAAGCTCCAGTGCAGATTATTGATTTACATATGGCTTCTTTAAAACTACAATTATTAAGTTCAATAAATTTCATTGATACATCATTAAAACAAGATTTATCTAACTTACTATAAGCCATTTTTACGTGATCCAAAATAGATTTACTAAAGTCTATATTAGTAGCTTTAACACCATCTAATATACTGTTAGTTAGATTGCTGTGGGTTATAGTAGTATTGTGGCTTAATGTTGCTCCAGTGAAATTACTTTCTGTAGCTTCAACTTTATCCATTTTAGTTTTTTCCCAATGACTATTTTTGGCTTGTAAGTTATTTAGTAAGCTGTCGGTAAAATCACAAGCAATGATTTTAGCATTACCTAATTTAACATTATTTAAAATTGAATGTTTTATAGTAGAGAAGTTAATAATTGAATTAGATAAATCAGCACTATTTAAATCAACATTGTTAAAAAATGAATTATTTATAACTGCATTAGTAAGTTTACAATGCTCTAAAAAACTATAATTAAAATTACTGGAGTTAATAGTAACTTTATTGATAATTGCTTTTGACATAATAGTTTGTGAAAAGTTACTATTATCAATGGAGCACTCACTTAAATCAGCATAGAAAAAATTAGTTTCACTTGCTGAGCTATTTTTAAAAACTGCATTCGTTAGAACAGAGCTTTCAAAACTTGTGCCATTAACTTTTGTGTTAGTAAAATTACAATTACTTAAATTTGAACCTGAAAAATTTACTTCTGATAAATCCATATTTGATAAATCTAGGTCTGATAAATCTAATCTATTCCATTCGTTATTACCAAACATATTTACCTTACTAGAAAAATCAGCAATAATTTGCAAATCTTTATTTAATTTTGTTGTTGTTGTTAAAGAACTTAAATATTTCTGCTTGGCAAAATTATTTAATGATAATTTATTGTTTTTGCTAAATTCTTCGCAATAAATTAAAAAATCTTCTTTTGATAAAGAAATATATTTTTTATTATTATTAATATATTCTGTTTTAAGTCCTTTTTTATAAATAGGGTCAAATTCGTGATGTTCGGGAATGAAAATATTCTGAAAAGTTTTGTGAATAATGTTTTTCCGACTAAACATACCTTGGTGCATTTGTTTTAGTTCTGAACTAACTTTATAATATTTACTTTCTTGATCAGAAATATTTAACTTACAAGCTAGTTTAGTAAAAATATCAGTGTTTTTATCTATTTCTTCTAATTCAAGATGTTTATTATAAATCAATCGTTGTTCTTCGTTTTTTTTAGCAATTTCATTTTTTATATCAGCGTAGATACGAAAACAAGAAGGAGTAGCGCTAAACTTTATTCCCTCCATCTGATTCCAAGGTGGATATTTATAGCTATGATCGAAAATGCAACTAGTTAAATTAGCTCCCCTAAAGTCGACAAAGTTTAAATTTGATTCTTTAAATAATACATTATCAAGATTCGTATCTCGAAAACTTGCCCCTTCTAAGTTACAACCATGAAATTTTGTTTCAAATAATACGCAGCCTGTAAAAATAGCTCCTTTTAAATCAACAAGCTCTGTAGATTTGGGTCTACCAATTAATTGATACGATAAATCAGCAATAATTATCAAGTCTTGGTGAGGGAAAACACTATTCTTAATATATTGGTTAAGTGTTGTGTTAGCATTCTCAGGGTTCCTAATAAATTTTGTATAACTTAATAAATCTTCATAACTAACTTTAACTAATCTTTGTGGTACATCATCATTAATACCAAATAAGTAATATCGATCAGCTCGTTTGTTTTTTGCCTTAGGTTTAACCATTGTAATCTAATTAACGATAAAATTAATCTATCCTAATAATTATGTTACACTGTTTCTATTAAAAATAGAACTTCTTATTAACTATTTAGAGTTAAAACATATTATATAGTGATAATTAGAATATATGATCCGTTATTAAAGGGGCTAACAATAATAATTCTTGACGCATAAATATTTTTATAAGAAGATAATTCACATTTTAAGTATTGCTAGTTAATTATGAATAAAATTTTAGCTTTCGATGTTTCGACAAATATATGTTCTGTTGCTCTTTCAGAAGGTAGAGGTATCATTGCTTGCAGAGAAGAACTAACCCCATCTATTCAAGCAGAAATATTATTAGAACTAATTGAACAAGTATTAGTTGCAGCTGGATATAGATATCAAGATTTGGATTATATAGTTACTACTAATGGGCCTGGTAGTTTCACTGGTATTAGAATTGGACTTAGTGCTATTTCTGGTATTGCACTTGCTGCAAGAAATGTTAAAGTAGCAGCAGTAAGTAATTTTGAAGCTTCACATTACAGGGCTACATGGCAGCGTAAAAATTATCAGAAAATTATTATTATACTTAATGCTTATCGTCAGCAGCTTTATGTTCAGGAATTTGATAAAAATGGTAATCTTACTAAGAAACCTGAGTTAATAAATTATCCAGATGTTAGAAAATTACTAATTTCTGCAGGGGAAGAAGTAGTTTGTGCTGGTAATGGCTTAGCAGTAATATATAATTTGGTACAAGATTTAGATAACATTACTATCCTACCGAGATTTCCTAGAATTAAAGCTATGCATCTTTGTCAATTAGTTAATGATAAGATTAACCAAGATATGGCATTTCTAGCGCCAGAACCATTATATATCAGACCTCCAGATGCTAAAAAACCAGATAAATAGTTATTTTAACTTTTTATTTATTTTAGATGTATTTTTTCAATCTTATCCTTTGATATTTCTTTCATATCTTTTGTTTAAGATTTATCCGCTGCTTTTTTTCTTTTCCAAGGCCACCATGATCTTTTCTTTTGTTTAGATTTGGTTTCTTTTTTTACCTGATTATCTTGCTCTATTTGATTTTTCTCTTCTTTTTTCCTACTCCAAGGCCACCATGATCTTTTCTTTTTCTTCTTTTTAAGGTTATTTTCAGTTTTAACTTGCGGCTTTTTTTCTGGCTCTTTTGGTTTAGGTAAGTCAAAACTAGGAGGTACTTCCAATGGTCTGCTGCTATTAACTTGATATTCATCTGGCACAGTTTGGATAACACCTAATTTCTTTTTGGCATCGTGAGTACAGCTGGCAAGTAGGATAGATAAAGTAATAAGTAATAATTTTTTATTCATAATTGTTATTCTATTAGCTAAAATTGTTCTTTGCAAACTTACTATAATTTGTTTTTCACTGCAAGTTTTTTCATCTATTTTAGCTATAGATGTTTTTAATTAGATAGCTGGACAGGAAAATAGTAACAGGGACAATAACCATGTTTATCCCGAGCATGACTAATAATAAACTTTCCATGGCGTTATTTTGCAGTATTATTCCAGTAAGTACTATATTGGGAATAATGAGTGGCATAATTAAGATTGCTAAGAAATTAGTATTACTACGAAAATACCCTTGAATTGCTGCGATGAGTGAAATTAAAGCGCTACTAGTGAGAATTAGCAATATTCCACAAATAAATATCAATGTTAAGATTTTTACTTCGATATTATAAATAAAATATATTAATGGTATATTTAATAGAAAACCAAATAAACCAGATAGAGCTAATGCTAAATATTTAGTGATAATAATTTTACTAGGAGTAGTTATTTGTAATAATAATTCTAAATTTCCATCCTCAATATCAGATTTTAGTACATTACTAGTAATTCCCATAAAAGCCAAAGGCAGGGCAATTACTGAAAAAATTGTAGCAAATTTAGTAATATTTTCTTCAGAATTAATTAATGCTCCAGTAATTGAGCAAAAAAACAGGAAAATAAAAATATATTTGGCTAAATTATGTACTTTATTTTGTAATTTAAGCTCATGTCTTGTTAATTTTATTAATTCTAACATATTATTAATATTCTTGAAGGTTTATAATATCTGCAGTCTTAATCTCTGGCATATTATGGGTGGTTAAAAATATAATACCACCACTATCAGCTTTAGTAATAATCAGATTTTTTAACAATGCTTTATTATGTTTATCTAAATTAACATCAACTTCATCTAATAACCATAGTTGAGTAGGGCATGTAATTAACCTTGTTAAAGCTACTTTTTTTCGATCTCCAGCAGATAATTCATAGGCTTTACAAAAAAGCAATTCCTCTAATTGGAAGTAATGTATTGCGGCATCAATTAATTCTAATGTACCTGAAATATTAGCCCAGAATTTTATATTTTCAAATACTGTCAAATCTAGTTTTAATGCAGTATTATGACCAATATATGTACAATAGGGTTTTGGCATTTCATCAATGGTTATTTTATCTTTACCAAAAGTAATATTGCCTTTACTAGGTTTTTGAATCCCAGCAATCATCCTAAGTAGAGATGTTTTACCCGAACCATTAGGGCTATGTAAATAAATAATAGCTGATGGCAATACACTAAGTGAAAAAGTTTGAAATAATTCTTTGCCTGGAATTTTTAATGCTAATGTATTAAAGGAAATCATCCTAGTTACTACTATGTTTAATTATTTTTATAGGTAATTAATCTATATATAATAAATTGCTTGTACTTATTTAGTAGTTTAATTAACATTTATATAATATAAATACTATAATTTTGTTATAAGAACAAGTATCAATAACACAAAATCGTTAGAGAACATGAGGTAATAAATGGATAATTCTTTTGAAAATGATTATAAAAAAACTGAAACCTTTGATAATAAAAAATATGATATATATGATATAAAAAAAGCTGCAACAGATGCAGGGCTTGATTTGACAAAATTACCTTATTCTTTAAGGGTGCTATTTGAAAATGTTGTTAGGAATAGTGGTACAAAAGCTTCTTTAGAACCTTTTAAAAATTGGCTTAAAAATAAAACTTCAGACGAAGAAATTAATTATTACCCAGCAAGAGTATTGATGCAGGATTTTACTGGAGTTCCAGCAATTGTTGATCTGGCTTCGATGCGGGATGCAATGAAAAAAATTGGTGGCAATCCAGATAAGATCAACCCAATGATTCCTGTTGATTTAGTCATTGATCATTCAGTACAAGTAGATAAATTTGGTGATAAAACAGCTTTTGCTGAGAATGTTAAAAAAGAATTTGAACGTAATCGTGAACGTTATGAATTTTTAAGATGGGGGCAGGAAAGCTTTAGTAATTTTCGTGTAGTACCACCTGGTACTGGTATCTGCCATCAGGTAAATTTAGAATATTTAGCGCAAACAATTTGGCTGGGTGGTAATGTTCTTTATCCAGATACTTTAGTAGGAACTGATAGCCATACTACAATGATTAATGCTCTTGCAGTACTTGGTTGGGGTGTTGGGGGTATAGAAGCTGAAGCAGCAATGCTTGGACAACCATTACCAATGATTTTACCAGAAGTAGTAGGTTTTCGTCTTGCTGGAAAAATTGAAGGAAATGTTACTGCTACTGATTTAGTATTGAAAATAACTGAAATGCTACGTCAAAAAGGGGTAGTTGGTAAATTTGTTGAATTTTTTGGTTCAGGTCTTGATAATCTTGCCTTGGCTGATCGTGCAACAATTTCTAATATGGCTCCAGAATACGGAGCAACTTGTGGATTTTTCCCGATTGATAATGAAACAATTAGATATCTAGAATTTACTGGTAGGGATTCTGAAAGAGTAAAAATTGTTAGCCAGTACGCTAAAATGCAGAATTTATGGCGGGATGATAATGAACCAGAATATACTGATATTCTTGAGCTAAATATAGCAGATGTTAAACCATCACTTGCAGGGCCTAAGAGACCACAAGATATAGTGGATATGAATCAAGTTAAGGAGAATTTTCATCAGGCATTACCGAAATTAACTAAAGCACTTTCTGGAGTTAATGATAGGTATCAGGTAAGTGGTGAAAATTATAAAATAGGTAATGGGGATGTGGTAATTGCTGCTATTACTAGCTGTACTAATACTTCCAATCCTTCAGTAATGCTTGCTGCAGGAATTGTTGCTAAAAAAGCATGTGAAAAAGGTCTGCAGGTAAAGCCTTGGGTTAAAACTTCTCTTGCTCCTGGCTCTCAGGTTGTTACTGCATATCTAAAAAAGGGTGGTTTTGATGAATATTTAGATAATTTGGGATTTAACCTTGTTGGGTATGGTTGTACTACTTGTATTGGTAATTCAGGGCCTTTGCCGCCAGAAATAGATAAAGTTATTCAAGAACGGGAACTTGCTGTGGCTTCTGTTTTATCAGGGAATCGTAATTTTGAGGGTAGGGTACATCCGCATGTTAGAGCTAATTATTTAGCATCACCACCACTTGTTGTAGCATATGCCATTGCGGGTACGGTAAATATTAATTTAGATGAAGAACCACTTGCTCAAGATAAGGATGGCAAGGATGTATTCTTAAAAGATCTTTGGCCAACTCAGGAAGAAATAAAACAGGCAATTGAATTGAGTATTACTCCACAAATGTTTACCGAAAAATATCAAGATGTCTTTAAAGGTGATGCTGATTGGCAAAATATTGCTGTGACTAAAAGTGATACTTATAGTTGGAATAGCAACAGTACTTATATCAATAACCCGCCATATTTTATCAATATTGATCAGCCAAAAACTTCAGTAAAAAACATTGAGAAAGCTAAAATATTAGCGCTTTTTGGCGATTCAATTACTACAGATCATATTTCCCCAGCTGGAGTAATTAGTAGAGCAAGCCCTGCGGCAAAATTTTTGCTTGATAAAGGGGTTTCTATTGGTGAATTTAATTCGTATGGATCAAGACGTGGGAATCATGAAGTAATGATGCGTGGCACTTTTGCCAATGTAAGAATTAAAAATGAATTATGTGCTGGCGTTGAAGGTGGTTATACTATAAACCATTTCACAGGTGATCAAACAAGTATTTATGATGCTGCTGTGGATTATATGACTAAAAATATACCATTAGTTATTTTTGCTGGTAAAGAATATGGTACTGGTTCTTCTCGTGACTGGGCCGCTAAAGGAACAAATCTTCTTGGCGTTAAAGCAGTGATTGCTGAAAGTTTTGAACGAATACATCGTTCAAATTTGGTTGGTATGGGAGTGCTACCTATTGCTCTTAAAGATACTAGTTGGAAAAACTTAAATCTTACTGGTGCAGAAGAAATATCTATTTTAGGCTTAGAACAAGGCTTAAAACCTTATCAAAATCTACAATGTGTTATCAAAAATCAAAATGGTAGTGATCAGACCTTTGATGTTACCTTGCAAGTTTATACTGATAATGAAGTAGAATATATAAAACATGGAAGTATTCTAGAGGCCGTGATTAAGAATTTACATAGTTCAAATTAAAAAATTTATGAATGAAGAAGTTAAACAATATTTAAAACCTGGCAAGAAAAATCTTATTGGTATTTATGTGTTATATTTACTAGGAATAACTATAGTAGGTCCAATCCTTCCTATAATTGGTGTAATTTTTGCTTATGCTAATAAAGATAATACAACACAGACTTGGAAAAGCCATTATATTTTTGCCTTAAGAAGCTTTGTTTTCGGTATTTTAATTTATTTCATTATTGAAGAAATAATAGGCTTTTCCGAAGTGATTATTATAGATATTTTTGGAGAAGCTATACGTATCTGGGTTATAGTAAGAAGCATTGTTGCAATGCAATTCTTATTAGAAGAAGTTAAACATCCAAATCCGTTGACATTGTGGGTCAAATAGTTATTTAATAAAAGATATTCAATTATTAGTGTATCTTTAAATGCAGGTAATTATTCAGTTTTTTAAAGAAATGAGTACAGCAAGGCTTGCTGCGACTGCTATTACTACTATACTGTTATTTGTCCTTTTTATTATCTATTTTTTAAAAGTTAATGATACTGATTATGCTGTATTATATTCTGATTTAGAATTACAAGATAGTGCTAAAGTTGTTCAGGAATTAGAGAATCAAAAAGTCCCCTATCAAGCATTATATGATGGTTCAGTTATTAAAGTACCAAAATCTAAAGTTATTGGTGTTAGGCTTAGCTTAGCTCAAGCGGGACTACCAAATAGTGGTTCTTTAGTAGGGTATGAGATATTTGATAAGGAAGATAGTATTGGAACTACTAATTTTGCCCAAAATGTCAAATTTGTCAGGGCTTTAGAAGGAGAGCTTAGCCGTACAATTTCTGCTTTCGATCAAGTAACTAAAGCTCGAGTACATTTAGTTATTCCACGAAGAGAGATTTTTTCTAAAGAACGTGTTGAACCAAGAGCATCAATAGTATTAAAATTACGTGGTTCAAGTAACTTACGTAAATCTGAAATAGATGCAATTAGTCATTTAGTAATTACTGCAGTACCGTCATTAGAAATGAAAAGTATTAGCATTGTAGATACAAAAGGAAGAGCTTTAAAAATAGGTTCCGCAGAAGATAGTATGGATTTTGCCAGTGGTAAAAATGATGATATCAGAATAGCTAATGAAAATAGATTAAAAAAAGATATAGAAAATTTACTTGAAAGTACTCTTGGTGCGGGTAAAGTCAAAGTAAGAGTTGCATTAGAGATGAATTTTGATCGAATCATCACTAATTCTGAATTATACGATCCAGAAGGTGCTGTAGTTCGTTCGGTGCAAGCAATCGATGCAAAAGAAAAAACTCCAGTTGGAGAACAAAGTGGTGGAGATGCTTCTGTTGCTAATAATATACCAGGTGAAGGTGGGGGTAGTGCAGAAGGAGCTGAAGGTAATTTTGCTATTATCGAAAAGAGTGACCAGACTACTAATTATGAAATTTCTAAAACTATTAAAAATCATATTACCGAAAGTGGTGTTATAACTAAAATGTCAATAGGGATTCTTGTTGATGGTAATTATAAAACAGATCCAGAAACTGAAGAAAGCATTTATGAAACTAGGTCTAAGGAAGACTTAGATAAAATTGCTAATCTAGTTAAAGTTGCTATTGGTTTCAATGAAGATCGTGATGATAAGATAGAAGTGATTAATATGCAATTTTCTAACGATCTTGATGGCTTTGATGAAGATGATTCTGAATGGCTTAAACAAGAATTACCAGATTTAATTCAAACATTAATCTTAGCTATTGTAGTATTGTTAGTTTTAATAACGGTGATTAGGCCAATAGCAATGAAGGCTTTTGAAATTAGGCAAGCAGAAGAAGGGAATGATGTAATTGGTCCAGATGGTCAACCTGTACCTGCTGGAAGTGCAGCTGCAGGAGGAGTTGAAGGAGCTCCTGGAGAAGAATTATCAGCAGAAGGAGTAGCAGGAAAAGAGGAAAAACAAGTACCACCTTTAGAGCGTATTAATAATATGGTTGATACGGATCCAGAAAGCTTAGTTCTTGCCTTAAGAAAATGGTTAAATGAAGGATAATTATGGCAATTAAAGATATTAATAAATTAACTGGTACGCAGCGTGTGGCAATTATTTTATTATCTTTGTCAGAGGATAATGCTACTAAAATATTTTCCTATATGAATGAAGATGAAATTACAGAAATTTCTTATGCTATGTCTCATTTAGGTGCTGTTGATCCAAAAGCTATTGAAAATGTAGTCATTAAAATGTTATCTGAATTAACTGGTGGTGCAGAATATCATGGTAATTTGCATACTACAGAACGTCTGCTTGAGAAAGTTCTTGATAAAGATAAAGTTAATAACTTAATGGAAGAAATAAAAGGGCCTCAAGGACGAAATACTTGGGAAAAACTAGCTAACGTTAATGAGGAATTATTAGCATTATATTTTAAAAATGAACATCCACAAACGGCAGCACTAGTTTTATCAAAACTAACTCCAGATCATGCATCAAAAGTTTTGAGTAATTTACCTGACGATTTTGCCTTTGAAGTAATCTCAAGGATACTTAGTCTTGGCACGGTGAAAAAAGAAAGTTTAGAGCGAGTGGAACGTATCTTGAGAACAGAATTTATCAGTAGTATCGATAAATCACAAAAATATGATAGTTTTGAAATGTTAGCGGAAATTTTCAATAATTTTGATCGCAGTAATGAAAGTAAATTTATGGGAATGTTAGAATCTAACTTACCAGATGCTGCTAATCAAATTAGAGAAAAGATGTTTACTTTTGATGATTTGTTGAAAGTTAGTTCTAAAGGTGTTCAAAGATTACTACGTGATGTAGAAAAATCTGTATTAACAATGGCATTAAAAGGAGCATCAGATGAATTAAAGAAAGCTTTATTTGGTAGCATGTCTAAAAGAGCAGCTCAAATTATGGAAGAAGATATTCAAGCTCTTGGAGCAGTACGAATTAAAGATGTTGATAATGCTCGCAGTGAAATAGTGAAAATAGCTAAAGATTTAATAGATAGTGGTGAAATTGATGTAGCTATGGATAATAAGGATGAATTTATAACTTAAAAAGTAATTCTAATTATAATGACTAAAGATAAAAAGGATAAAAAAGATAAAAAAGAGGAAAAGCAAGATCAAGAGGTAAAATATGAGCCTTTAGAACTAAAAGAATTACCTAAATCGGCAGTGGTAAATTCTAATGCTTATGCAGAAGAGTCAAAGCAGGATCGCTTAATTAATGAGGCTGTTAGTGACCATTTAAGTACTATCGTTGATAATCAAGACACTAATGCTGATAATGTTTCTCAAACAATTTCTACTACAGCTGAAAATAATTCTGCTACTGAACAAAGCAATGCTCAACAACAAGCTGAATCATCTCAAATAACAGATCCTAAGCTAGAGGTGAATGAAGCTGAGATACAACCAACTAAAACAGCATCTAATCAAATGCCACCAGAGCAAGCACCAGCCCAGCAGCCAGCTAATACTGTTTCAGAAGATGTAAATACTAATAATGATCAACAAGCTCCCCCTAATCAGACATCAGAAGTACCACAACAAACAGAGCCAGTAGTAAATACTGATAATTTTTCTCAAATTTTGTTAGAGAAATTATCATCAGTGACAGCTGATGTAGATTTAGATTCACAAATTACTAAATTTTCAGCAACAGCGATTTCAGCTATTGCAAAAAAACTATACTTAGCACTACCTGTTGATTTTGAGAAAATTATCAGTAATGAACTGATTGAAAAGGTAAAAAAGTTTTATAAAGAAGGGAAAATTACTCTAACAATTAATCCAGAAAAATACGATTTTTGTAAAGAAGTTTTGCAATCAGATAATATTCCAGATAAATTAAAAGGTAGTTTTGAAGTTGTAAAGGATGACAATTTAGGCGCAGGTGATTGTAAAATTGCATGGCAAAATACCTGTTTAGAATATAATCAGGAACAATTATCTGCTGAAATAGATAAAATAATAGAACAATTGAAAAATGCTACATAAATATATTAGGTATAAATATGGCAAAAAATAAGGATGATGAAAATTTAGAAGAATTAACTCTAGAAGCATTATACGATGTGCCAGTAGAGGTATCTGTTGTACTAGGTAAGACAGCAATGTCTCTTAGTAGTATATTAAAACTAGGTAAAGGAGCAGTGATTGAACTTGATCGCAAAGTTGGTGAACCAATCGATGTTTTAGTTAATAATAAAGTTGTAGCTAAAGGTGAGATTGTTATTGTTGAAGAAAAAATTGGGGTTACTCTAACTGAAATAGTAGCTCAGGAAAAATTGGAAAAAGAAGCAATAGAAGGGTAATTTGACATTGTCAGGTTGGATTTCTATCTTCTTAAAATATTTTATAGCGCTTTTTCTAAACTGGCGTTTTTAAATAGTTTTTGTAGTATATCTAAATATTCTAATGGTATCAGACCAGTAATTATCATCTAGACCTGCTTTAGCTTTTAAATTGGCTAGAAAATCTTGTTTTTCAGGTAATTGTTGCCACATTGAAGGTAAAAATGTACCAGAATATTTACCTTCTATAAGTAATAACCCATCAATATTAGGTTTTATTTTTGTAAGCAAATCATCCTCTGAGGTAAAGTCAATTTCTTGCAAATCGTTTAAAATAGACAATTCCTTAGTCATTAGTTTAAATTCAGTATCTAACAAAGGACTAAAGCGGTTATCTTTAAAAGCAGCTGCATGTGAATTATGTATTATATCTTTTATTAAGGGACGATGGGCTCTTAATGTACCAATACAGCCTCGTAATTTGTTATGGATTTTCAATGTTACAAAACAGGCTCCTGGTTTTTGTAATTCAGTTGGATAATCTTGTAACTTAATTGGTAATATTGCTTGATGTTTTAAACCATATTCTATAGCTTTATCAATAGTTTCTAATAATATATTTTTTAAATTCTCATCAATTTTCAACATAGTTTAGCCTATAATATAAGATCCATAACCAACGACACGATCCTTGCTTCCACTGGTATCTCCTGAATTACGTAAATCAACCAAGTCAATTTGTAATTTTTTCTTTATAGCAACAGCAAGTAAAGCTTGGATTGCTAAACGACCACAGGCTGATCCTTCTTTGATTGCTGCTATATCCTTAGTTAAAATTGCCTGTGACGTTTCCTTATCAATTTTTTTTGCGGTTTCATATGGATGATAGTGGCTTAAGTCAGAACTTATAATAAATAAAGTTGAATCATCTCCCCATAGTAAATTCATTATCGTGGCAATGGCATTATAATTTATACTTCCTATCAATAATGGTGTAATGGTAAATTCTTTAAGGATATATTGTAAAAAAGGTAATTGTACTTCTAGAGAATGTTCGCCTTTATAAGCTTGTTCTAATATTTGAATGTTAGTTAGGTCAGCTATTTTAGCTAAAGTATCTCTATTAACCTTAACATCTCCAAGTGGTGTTTGAAAATAATCAACAGAACTAGTGGCTATGCCAGTAAATGGAAAAAAATGAGCAGGAGCAAATATAATTACTTGCTTTATTATATCTTTTATAGTGAATAATTTTGTATAAGCAAAGCCTGCGACTGCTCCTGAGTAGATATATCCTGCGTGTGGTACTATCAAAGCTTTTGGACAAAATTTATATCCCTGATTATCTTTGCCAAGAAAAGCTTTTAACATGTTAGATAATTCCTGCTGATTATCTGGGTAAAATTGTCCCGCAACATTTGCTTTTTTTATAATAGACATATTTAAGTTGAATCTATTGTCTAAAATTAATTATAACATATTTTAATTTATTAGTTAAACATCGCCCTAAGGAAAATCAACAATATTATTTTCTTCATTATCCCAGGGCAATTTAAAAGTCACAATCAAAGATTACAAATTACTCTTGAATAGAAACTTATAAAAAACCAATTCTTGTA
>JABSSF010000026.1 GCA_013214485.1 Rickettsiaceae bacterium
ATTTTCTTAAATGTGCCATTACATCAGATCATAGCACTATACTTTTAAATATTAAAGTTATTTTTGCTAGTTTCCTAACGGTCAGCAGGAAATACCAGATTTTTCACAGCTAATAACAAAGGATAATGATGCTAATAATTATATAGCTATGTACTACCGATCTAAGGAATGGTTTACTCAAGAACCTATTACTTTGTTAAAATGTCTCGAAACAAATAAAGATTTTAGTAATGAGGTGTATAAAGCTCTATGTAGCAAAAAAATAAACTTCCCCGAATTATGTGCTCAAATTATTATTGAATATTTAACTTGTGATAATCCATATGACTTGCAAGGAGTAATGGAAGAAGAAGAGTATCAAAAAACAATAAAAGAACAAGATGCCTTACAAATAGTAAGCGCTGATAATAGTGACTTAACAACAAATGATGATTTTAGTATTACTCAGAATATAGATGATTTAATTAATATCATACATAACGATTATTTAAATCATCTTACAAATTATGATGATTTAATTTAAGACTAATAATCGAAGCGCCAATTAATACCGATTGAATTATCATCTTCTTCATTAATGGCCTCGATAGATATTTTTGGAGTTAATTCTACTTCTATAGTAGCTTTAGCTCCAGCTTCTCCTTGAACTCCCTGTTCAATTTCAAAATATACTTTATTGGTTAGATGTTTACCAACTCCTACTGAGGTTTGATTATCTTTCTCAGGATCATTTTTAAATTTAATTTCATCAACTCCAAGGATTTTGCGGCTAGTACCAAAAGGATCAAATCCTCCACCTTTGCCTGATAATCTAGCTAGACTTCCTGCAAGTTGTACTGCTTGAAAGCTAGATATATTATCTGTTTTTTCGCCAAATAATAATATAGACAAAGCTTCATCCTCAGCCATTTCAGGATCCGAAGAAATATCAATATCTAGGTCTAATATGAAGCCAGACAAGGTTAAAATTATACTTGTTTCACTATCATATTTATATATTGATCTTATATTAAGATAAGGCGAAGGCGTTATTTTACCATTAAAGGTGATTATCCCTGTAGCTACTTTTAGTAATTTGCCAAATTCCTGGAAAGTTCCACGTACTGATTTAAGCTCTCCTAAAATATTAGGGTCACTAACATCACCTGTAATTGTTAATTTTCCTTTTAATAAAGAATCTACCCCTCTTCCTCTAATGTAAACTTTTTTATCAGCCTCAGCTTTAATATCAAGTAATATAGGATAAATTATTGCTGCCTTTTTATTTTTTTCCTTATCTTGTCTGTTAATTACTTTAACTACATTTACACTAGGAATTTTGCGCTGGAAATTATCAGGTATTTTTATTTCTAATGGGCCTAATTTTATATCGCCTGTAATTTTAGCTGATTTATTATTAGCAGTTATTTGTATATTAGTATTTATTACCCCATGTAAATAAGGATTATTTATTGGCTGAAATTTATTGCTACTTAAATCCATAACCAAAGATAAGTTATGCCCTAATGTTAACTGGCCGTTTGCCGTTAATTCATTTTTGAAAATATCTTGCAATATTACTTTAGGTAAATTAATTTTTCTTCCCTTCCCTATTATATCTGCAGTAATATTTTTAAGTTTTAGGCCGTATCTTTCATATTCATAAAAACCATTATTTAGAGTTAATTTACCATTAAAATTTGGTAAATTGATAGTACCAGTTAGTGCCATACTACCCTGCAAAGACCCATGTATTCTATGAGAGGCTGGTACTGGTATTATGTTAAGTAGATTAAATGATTGCGGTATTTCTAAGTTAGCATTTATTCCCCTATTTTTAGATATACTAAAAGTAAAAGGCGATAAGCTAAACCTTATTGGTATATTAGTAAATATTTGCAACAGTTTATCATTCTTATTTACTATATTAATATCAAGCTTTAAATTATCCTTAGTTATATCTGTAATGATAGTGCCATTAACATTTTTAAATATTTTATCAACTAATAAATTTTCTATGGCAATGTTGCTATATAAATGTGGAGAACGTAAATTACCATTTAATTCTATCTTTCCAGACAATGATAATTGCTTAAGACTAGCAGGCAATAATAATGGTAATATTTTACGAGGTAATTTGGTAAAAATAACTGTAGAATTAATATTATTATTTTTAAAACTAGATTCTAGATTAACTTGTCCAGAACCAATATTAATGTCTCCAGTTTGAACTATGTAACCATTATCAGCATTTAAAGTAATAGGGACTGAATTCTTTACTTCTAAACCATTTAAAGTACCACTAATTTTTTTTATTTTAGCAGTTATATTATCGCCTAAATATGGATTTATAAAACTATCTATTTCTAAATCCATCGAATATGGAGCATGTTTAGTAAAATTAAATAATAAATTAACTCCTCTACCTGCAGGTTTAGCCGTTAATTGTATCTTTTTTAGTCTCATGCCATCATATTCAAGTTTTTGAATATTTATTTCTGACTTAGCTATTTTATATTGCCATAAATCATTAATATTCAAATTAATATCCATATTGCCAAAACTAACGTATTTGGAAGCTAATCTTTTTACATTACCTGTTACAGTTACTTTTTGCTGCTGTTTTTGATTCGTTGTATAATTTACTTGTAATTGCATGTCACCTTTTAATATAAACGGCAAAAATTCAGTCAAGGCTTCTGAATCCTTACTAGTAAAATCAACTTTACCAGTAATAATTTTTGTTTCTGGATTAAAGCTAAGATTAGCCTTTTTACTAAACCCAGGAGCATTCGCTGTAAAATTTTGTAAGTTAAAAAGCCCATTTTGCCAAGAAAAACCTCCATTTGCTTTGATTAATCCTTGTTGCATATTTAATTTTCCAGTAATTACTTGATTAGCTATAATAAAATCACTAGTGATTTTTAGATCAGGAAAATTATATAAATGATCATAAGATGATTTAAACGATAAATCTCCTACATAATTAACAATTATTTTTTCTAAATTACCAGATAATTTTATTATTCCAGAACTATTACTAGCTATTTCTGGAATTTGTTTTGCTAGTAATTTTTCAAGAACTTTAGAATCATAAGAAACTTCACCAGCTATTTCATCCTTAGCAAATTTACCATTCGCAGTAATTTTACTGCTTAAGCTTGCTGTTTCTATAGTGAAATTTTTTAAAACAACACTATTTTGTTTTAAATTATATCTAGCCCTAGTTGTTAATTGTAAATCTTTCGGGAGTTTATTACTATCATTAATTAGATTAGTATTAGCATTTAAATCTATAATTTTTAATAAGACATTATAATCTAAATCTCCACTAATATACAAAGAAATATCTTCTGTTAATGTAGTTAATTCTTTGCCTAGAATAACTTTATCAAACTTAAAATTTTCAATTCCAACGCTAATAGTACTAGTATCATTAACATTTTCTTTATCATCATTATCTTTATTACTTTCTAAGGGTTTACGAATGAATTTAATTTCATCAGCATTAATACTCCATATTGATACTTTGCGGAAAAATAATGGTGAAGGTAAAATATTAATAGTTAAATTATTTAAATAAGCGAAATCTCCATTCTCATCAGCTAGCGTTACTTTACCTGCTGTAAAAATTATTGGTAAAAAAATATCTAATTGATTTATTTTAACTTCATAACCAATCGCTTCAGAAACATTATTAGTAATGAATTTAGTAATAATTTTCTTTCCAGTATTACTATTTATTAACACCGTAGAAATTATAATTACAATCAATAAGATTGCAGCTGTTATTGCTAATAAATTACTAATATGTTTTACAAATAGCTTCATCTAAAAACTTTGTCCAATACCAAAGGATAATTGATAAAAATTATCTATGCCTTTTCTACGATTAAGAGGAAAAGCAATATCAAAACGCAAAGGACCAAAACTGGTATAATACCGTGCACCAATCCCAGCTCCATGCAATATTTTCGATTTAGTTGATACAAATTCTTTGCTATAAACTTGTCCACTATCAGTAAAAATTACTACACCAAAATCGTTTTTAAATCTTTTACGTAATTCTACACTAGTTTCAAACAAAGCTTTTCCGCCGAGCGGTCTTTTGAATTCGTCTAAAGGACCTACTAATTTATTAGCATATCCCCTAACAGAACGAGAGCCACCAGAATAAAAACGCTCTGTTGGCGGTATTTTTGATGCTTTAACACCAAATAATGAACCAACTTTACCTTTTATAGCTATGACTGGGGCAAATTCAGAATTAAACGCAAAATATGTAGATGCTGATAATGTAGATTTAAAAAACGAAAGTTTAATCTGATCTATATTAGCAAATGGTGCTCCGCTTAACCTAACATTACTACCAGAATGAGGATCTAAACTATTATCTCTATCATCTCTTTGAATAAAAACTGGTAAGGCAATTAAATGGAAATTTCTTGTTTCAAATTCTTCCTTAGTTGCAGAAAATTTATATTTAGTTCCAACTCCTGTTGTCCAGATATCTGTAAGTCTTCGTTCTATCCCAGCTGAGACCTCTCCACCTTTACTTTTAAATGCTTTATTGTCATCATTTTTTACATTAGCTCCCATTTTCAAATCTTGATCATCTCTTTTAAAAAATTTTTGTAAGTAATTAACTTCAGCAACCTGTTCTTTTTGATTCCCAGAAATACTAGTTGATAACGTTTCACCATTAGAAAAGAAATTACGATGCTCCCAACCTAATTTGGCTCCAAGCCCTTTATCCGTACTATAATTTACTCCAGCTTTTATACTGCGATGTTTCCTTTCTTTAAGTTTAAATTTTACTGCTACTTTTCCTTGCTCGTCTGTTTTTTCAGGTATTTCAGGAGTGGCTGAAGCAAATAAACCACTTTTTTGTAATTTTTTTCGCCCATCAATAATTAAAGAATTTTTAAAACAAACTCCATCTTTGATATTTACTAATTTTTTTACATATTTTGATTTTACGCTTTTTAAACCTTCAAACGATATTGAATCGATGTGAGCCTTTTCTCCAGCATTAATCACAAAAGTTACTTCCATAGTGTTTTCTATATTATCAATGATAGCTTGATTTGATATTTTAAGTGATAATAAACAATTATGTGTTTCAATATTATCATATATTTGTTTTTGTACATTGATAATATTTTCGGCAATTGCTAGATCTCCTATCTTTATTGTTAGATCTTTGATGTCAGGTAATATAACTGACCTGTTACTATCTTTTACAAAATTGATGGTTATTTTAGAAATCTTATATCTCTCATCAGGGTCAATATAAAAATTTATACGATTTTCCTTATTTTCATCGATTGCAGCAGTAATTGTAGCATTATAATACCCTTCAGAATGTAATAATTCTAACAGAGATTTTTGACAATAGCTTTTCCAATAAGCTAATTGATTAGTCGTATTATACGATTTGATAATCTTTTTTGTTTCTTTCAAGAATTCTTTTAATTTTCGTTCAATTTTAGGGGGGGTATTAGTAGTTTCAATAACTAAATCAATAGATTTATACTTTGCCGCTATACTACTAGTAATATATATAAATAATAATAATATTATAAATATTAAATGATAAAATAATATAGTATATCTTCTTTGCAGCATTTTATTAGATGATTTTATAAGCTTATATATATATTATAAGATTATCATCTTTCTTACCACATCCTAATTGCAAAATAAGTCAATTTTGTTGATAATTTTTCTTGCAAAGGAAATTTATATTATATATCATCCTTAAAGAATATAAATTTTATGAGGTAATATATGAAAAATTTAAATCTTTTTAAGCAATTGGTAGTAGTGGTTGCTTTAGTGAGTTTTTTGTCTTCTTGTGGTAGGGATCTAGCTGATGACGTTTATACTAGTGACTCAACGCAAAATTTAGCAATGCCAGGAGTAGTTCTTTCACGTAGAGCAGTAACTATTAAAGAAAGCGACAAATTAGGTGATAATACACTTGGTGCTGTTGCAGGTGGCCTTACTGGTGCTGTTGCAGGTAACGCTTTTGGAAAAGGCACTGGAAATACTTTAGCAACTATTGGCGGAGCAGGAGCTGGTGCTGCAGCTGGTGCATTTATTCAAGATAAACTTAGCACAAGTAAGGGTTTCGAGTATATTGTTAAAATTGATAAGGAAACAATAGAAAGCTATACATCTTCAAATAACCAAGCTGCTCTTAATCTTATTGCAACCAGAGTGTCTAATGGATTAATAACAGTTGTACAAGGTGGTAATAAAGCTTATGGTGTTGGTCAACCAGTTTATGTAATTGTCTCAGATAAACGTACTAGAATAATACCACAGTAATTAAATAAATTAATTGTACTTTACTGTAATAAATTAGTAAGGTAAAATATATTTAAGTCAGCCTGATATAGATTTTAAAAGTAATAATAAATATTTAAATTCTATATTTGGCTGTGTGTTTATGAAGTCTCCAGTAATTATATTTGGCAGTAATGGAATTAACAACATTTAATAAATCATTAGATAAGTCATTTTCATTTAGAAATATTGATACAGATAATAATGTTAAATATTCAAGTTTTATTGATTTATTTGCTGGTATTGGAGGGTTTCATATTGCATTACATAGTTTAGGTTTAGAATGTGTTTTTGCTTCTGAATATGACGTTCATGCTAGGAAAACATATGAAGCAAATTTCAAAAAATTAAACCCATCGTTATTTAAAAACAGCAATTTTGCGGGTGATATTACTAAAGTTGTTCCCAAAAATATTCCAGATTTTGATATATTGTGTGCAGGTTTTCCTTGCCAACCTTTTTCTCAAGCTGGCTTTAAAAGGGGGTTTGACGAAGAAAGAGGAACATTATTTTTTTATATAGCAAAAATTATAAAAGAAAAAAGACCAAAAGCATTTTTTTTAGAGAATGTACGTCATTTATTAAATCATGACGAAGGAAAGACATTAAGAACAATCAAACAAATCATGAAAAATGAATTAGGTTACTCTTTTCACTATAAAATAGTAAAAGCCTCTGACTTTGGCTTACCACAACACAGACCTAGATTGTTTATGGTAGGATTTAGAGATATAAAAAATTTTGAATTTCCAAAACCAACAAAACTAAAATTAACAATGTCAGATATATTTGCTGCAAAATGTGAAAAAGAAATAGGTTATACACTTCGAGTAGGAGGAAGAGGATCAAAAATTACTGATAGGAGAAACTGGGATTCTTATTTAGTAGATGGTAAAGTTAAACAATTATCACCAACGGAAGCATTAAAAATGCAAGGATTTCCAGAGGATTATGTATTTCCTGTATCAAATACCCAAGCAATGAAACAGCTTGGGAATTCTATTGCCATTCCTGCGGTAAAAGCAGTTGCAGCATCAATTTTAAAACATTGAATTTATATATGACTATATCGCAACAACTAAATGAATTACAATTAATTTCAGGTAACAAACTATCAAATATTTTTAATAATTTATATAATGACATTTTAACTATAAATTATGATTCTGAATCGAAATTAGTCAATGAATTATGGAATAGATACAACCCTTCTTCTCCTTCGTTAAATGGCAGTGTATTTGAGGGTATACTGGCTGCTATTTTTTATAGGTCAAATATAATTCCTTTATTCATTCAAGCAAAAATATCATTTGTTCTTAATGTGGATTTTGATTTTGTGTTATATAGCAAAGAATATGGACCAATTGCTTTATCGGCAAAAACTAGCTTAAGAGAGCGTTATAAGCAAGCAGACTTAGAAGGTATGATGTTAAAGCAAGTGCATAGGAAAGCTAAAAGCTTTTTACTGACATTAAATAAACAAGAAGCAAACGGAGTGAATAAGAAAATAGCAAATGGTGAAGTATTAGGAATTGATGACGTAGTAGTTGTAAATGACAAAAAATTTGACACTTTAATTTCATACTTAAAAAAGCTGACTTTTTATAAGCCAGAAAAAATTGATATCATTACCAGTACTAGATATATCCATAAAACTTATACTATGAGTAAATAAAATTAATCATTTAAAATTAATTTTGTGGATAATTTGAGTTTTTTCCTATAAAATAGTTAGGTTTGAATATTACAATAAAAATTTAAGGTGTCAGATTTATTTAATTTTACAAAAAATAATAAAAAAGCAGGAAATAAAACAACATATGATGCAAGTGATATAGAAGTACTAGAAGGTCTTGAACCAGTAAGAATGAGACCTGGTATGTATATTGGCAGCACTGATGAAAATGCAATGCATCATTTAGTGTCAGAAATTTTAGATAATTCTATGGATGAGGCAGTAGCTGGTTTTGCTGATAAAATCACTATACATATGTTTGCTAATGGTAGTATATCTATTGCTGATAATGGTCGAGGTATACCTGTAGATAATCACCCTAAATTTCCAGATAAATCTGCATTAGAAGTAACATTAACAACCTTGCATGCTGGCGGCAAATTTACTAATAATTCATATAAAACAGCAGGTGGACTTCATGGTGTTGGAATTTCAGTGGTTAATGCTTTATCTGAAGATTTAAAGGTGGAAGTATTTCGTCAAGGAACACTTTACCACCAAACCTATAAAAAAGGTATCCCACAAACAACATTAATAAAAGAGCCTACTTTAAAGAAACATAAGGGGACAAAAATAACATTTATTCCTGATAGTGAAATTTTTGGCAATAATGCAAAACTAAATCCTAAAAAAGTTTATGAATTAGCAAAATCAAAAGCATATTTATATAAAGGTATAGAGATTCATTGGTTTTGTGAAACAGAATTAATTAAGGAAGGTAATGTTGCCGCTCAAGATGTAATTCACTTTCCTAACGGCCTTACTGATTATTTATATTCTAAATTAGATAACACTAAAATTATTGGTAAGAAAATTTTTTCTGGAGTTACTGAATTAAAGGATGAAAATATTAAAATAGAATGGGCTATTTGTTGGCACGAGAACGCCAACTTTATTCAATCATATTGTAATACCATTCCAACTCCTTTTGGCGGCACTCATGAACAAGGTAATAGAGCAGCCTTGCTTCGAGCAATCAAAATTTATGGTGAAATGACTTCACATAAGAAAGCTCAACAAATAATAGCTGATGATATTTTAGAATCTGCTTGTATAGTACTTTCAATATTTATTACTAATCCAGTATTTCAAGGGCAAACAAAAGAAAAATTAATGTCCAAAGCCATTGCCAAACCAATAGAAAATGTAATTAAGGATCATTTTGATCATTGGCTTAGTAGTAATAAAGAAGCTGCAGATAGTCTAATTATTCATATGATTAATAATGCCGAATATAGATTAAGTAGAAAAACTGAACGCAGCGTTAGTCGTAAGACTCCTACGACTAAGTTAAGGTTACCTGGTAAATTAGCTGATTGTAGTTTAAGTAGTGCTAAAGGAACAGAATTATTTTTAGTAGAAGGGGATTCTGCTGGTGGCTCTGCTAAACAAGCAAGAGATAGAGAAACACAGGCTATACTTCCTTTGCGAGGTAAAATATTAAATGTTGCTAGCGCAGGCTCGCAAAAAATATCAGCAAATCAAGCAATTAGTGATTTAGAAATTGCCCTTGCTTGTGGAATTTTGGATAATTACCGTGAAGAGAATTTACGTTATGAGAAAATAATTATCATGACTGATGCTGATGTAGATGGAGCACATATTGCAACATTGCTGATGACTTTCTTCTATTTAAGGATACCCAAACTTATTACTAACGGACATTTATACTTAGCTAAACCTCCTTTATATCGTTTAGTACAAAATCATAAAACTTTTTATGCTACAAACGAACAACAAAAGGAGGAAATATTTAATAAATTATATAAAGCAAGTAGAACTAAGATAGACGTTAGTAGATTTAAAGGCCTTGGAGAAATGACTCCAAAACAGTTAAAAGAGACCACAATGGATTCAAAAACACGAACACTTTATAAGGTGAATATAGACGACCTTGCAAATGTTGATAAAATAGTAGATAATCTGATGGGTAAGAAACCAGAAAAAAGATTCCAGTTTATTCATGATAATGCGTTATCACGGAAAGACTTATTAACACAATTATATATATAGATATAAGTATTTAGAGGTATTAATGTATTTAAAAAGAATTTTACTTTTAATAATTTTAATTTTACAGATAGTAATTTTATCTACTACTTCAGCTTTTGCTAAAACAACAAGTAAAGATGAAAATAAGCTAAGCAACAAACCAAACAGCTATTACTATAAACAATTTAAAGAAGTTTTTGAACGAATACAGGAAAATTATGTTCAAGAACCTGATCTTCAGGACATGACTGATGAAGCAGTTAGTGGCATGCTTAGATCTTTAGATCCATATTCTGAATATTATACAGATGAAGATCTTGAATTCTTTTTAAGTAATACTGAAGGAGAATTTGGTGGAATCGGAGTACAAATAATTTATGATAATGGTGCAGTAAAAGTCATTTCACCAATAGATGATTTACCAGCTTATAAGGCAGGTATTCGTGCTGGGGATTATATTATAGGAGTAAACGGTGAGTTAGTATCTAATATGGGTTTTAAAAAGGCTGTTAGAGAAATGCGTGGTAAGCCAGGAACAGTCTTAAACTTATTAGTATTAAAGGTTGACGAAAATAAACCAAAGGAAATAGAGCTTAAAAGAGAAATTGTTAAAATCAAACCAATTAAATATCATCTAGAAGAGAATAAAGAAGTAAATATTGCCTATATTCGTATTTCTGCTTTTAATAAAACTACAATTAGAGAACTTAAAAAAGCAGTAAAAGAATTAGAAAAGCAATCAAAGGAAAAAAATAAAAATATAGAAGGTATCATTCTAGATGTCCGTAGTAATCCAGGGGGAGTGTTAGATCAAGCAGCACATGTTTCCGAGTATTTTTTAGATCATGGTACTATTGTTAAAATAAAGGCAAAAAATAAAAAAGATGATATGGTTATTTCTGCAGGCAGATTTGTAGAAAAAGCTCCAAAAGTACCAATGGTAGTGTTAATTAATGGTGGTAGTGCTTCTGCTTCTGAAATTGTAGCAGGAGCCCTACAAGATCATGCAAGAGCTATTATTGTAGGTACAACATCTTTTGGTAAAGGTTTGGTACAAACATTTACGCCAATTAATGATCGAGCTGCTGTTAAACTTACTACTGCGAAATATTTTACCCCTAATGGTACTTCAATAAACGGTAAAGGTATTAAGCCCGATATTTACATAGAAAGTGCTAAAGTTGAATATGCTACAGAAGATAATAAAGATAGTAAATTTACTAGTTCTTCAGTAAAAAGTTACTTAAAGAAATATAATAAAGAAGAAAACAAAGAAGAAGGAAAAGAAAAGAAAAAATCTTCTAAAGATAAAAAAGAAAAGAAAAACAAGAAAGCCAAAAATAATAAATATAAAGAGGATAAAGATAAAAATAAAGGAGCTTATGTCATGTCTGCAAAATATAAAGAAGACTATCAGTATGCTAGAGCTTATGATTTGATTAGAGGTTTAATTATAGCGAATAAACAACCATAATGATTAAAAATTCTAAAATAAAAGCAAGGATCAAAAACTTTCTAATAGGCCTTAATATAGTCTTAGGAATTTTCTTATTACTGCTTATATTATTTTGGTTATTACAAGTACGTCCTAACCAAATTGCCGAAATTGAGCAAGCAGGACATTATAAATATTATACTATGGATAATCTTCCTACAGTGATAAAAGCTATTGAGGTAGATCTCTTAAAAAAGCAGCAAAATGTAGCGCAAAATAATAAATTATTATTAGATGATGATGATATTTTATTAAATGAAGAAACCCCAGAGGAAGAGCTGTTTTCAGATAAAAGATTAGATAATATAAAGCTAGATTATATTTTACCTAATGAAAGAGTTTTTGATAAAGCTGATGAATTATTATTAGAAACAAATAAAATTTTAGATAAGCCAGAAGTAGAAGATACAGCCAATCCAATTTATAAAGCTAATCCTAAAATAGCAATTATTGTTACTAATCTTGGTTTAAAAAGAAGGTTAACAGAACTTGCTATGACTCTACCAACTGAATGTGCCTTAGGTTTTTTACCATACACCAAGAGTTTGAAATCTTTGTTACATAAAGCACAAAGTAATGGTCATGAAATATATTTATATTTGCCTTTACAGACAAAAGAATCTTTTGATAATCCTGGTAAATATGCTCTTATGCCACAATTTTCTGATGAAGAAAATTCTATTAGACTTGGAGCTATATTAAATTCTCATGCCCGTTATGATGGAGTTTACTCAAATTATAAGGAAATATTTACTGAAGACGCTAAAGCTTCTCAAATGTTATTTGAACATTTAAATGATAAAAATTTAATTTTCATTTTAGGTAAAAGTTTTCAGGGAGAATTATATCCTCATATTAAAAATTATAATAACATAATTAGGGTGACTTCTATTATTGATATGGAGCCAGATAAAGAGGTTATTAGTAAAAATTTAGAGGAAATGATAGAAACTGCTAAAATACACGGTACGGCTCTTGGGTATGTCCAAGGATTTACTTTAACAATAGAAATGATTCGAGATTGGATTCCACAACTTAAAGAACAAGGTATTGAGCTTGTGACAATTTCTGAATTATTGAAGGAGATGAAATTAAGTGAGTAAGAATATTAAAGTGGATAAAGCTAATCTACCCTTTAGGCCTGGAGTTGGGATGATGATTATTAATAATGATAAAAAAATATTTTTAGGTAAGCGTATAGACTCAAAATCTTCAGGATGGCAAATGCCTCAAGGAGGAATAGATTTAGGTGAAACTCCAAGCTCTGCAGCTCTTAGGGAAATGGAAGAAGAGATTGGTTCAAATAAAGGCCATATAATAGCAGAAAGTAACAATTGGTATAGTTATAGATTACCACTAGTTTTAATTCCTAGATTATGGAATGGTAAATATTGTGGTCAAAAACAAAAATGGTTTTTAATTCGATTTACTGGTACGGATAAAGATATAAATTTAAATACTGCTCATCCAGAATTTAATGATTGGTGTTGGGTTGAATTTGATAAATTACTTGATAAAATTATTTCATTTAAATACAAATTATATAAACAAGTGACCAATGAATTCAGACCTGTTTTTAATTCTTTAAAAGATACAAAATGATGTCTGTTTACGATGAAAGCCAGTCAAAAACAGACAAGAAGTATCTACACTTTTACTGGCATTATTATAAAATTATCAGTAGGGTTATTAGCAATTTTAATTAGTAAAGGAGCACGAGAGTCATCATTAAAATAAATCTCTATCACCTGTTCTTTTTTTAAAGCACTTAAAATATCTTCTAAATATTTTGAATTACATCCTATAACTATATTATTGCAATCCTTGATATTTTTATCCTCTACTGCTTCATCACCTGCTATGTTTTTTTCAAGCATACATAATTTATCATTATCTGATGAAAATTTTAGTACTTCTCTTGCTGCTCCTTTTGGACTACTAACAGAAGTAATTTCTAGCATGTCTTTGCCTATATTAATCTTGATAGCTTTAAATTTATCTACTGTAACTGTAGATACTCTCTTAATAATTGGTTCAAATAATTCTTTATTTACAGTTAATTTATTTTGATTACCCTGTGGAATAAAAGCATTATAATCAGGAAATTTACCATCAATTATTTTAGAAATTAATATTATCTTACCATCATTGAAACTAAATTTGATTTTATTTACTGCTAAAATAATATCCACCCCAGACTCGCCAGCTTTAAATATCTTAGTTAATTTATCAATAGTTTTTTGTGGTAATATAACGCCAAAATTTTCATTCTCTAAATTATTATCACTGTTACTGGTAAATCCAGATGATGCTGATGCTACTGAAAGTCGATGCCCATCTGTCGCTGCACTGTAAAATTTATTATCCTTAATATGAAAATACAAGCCGTTTAAATTATATCTTGTTTCATCAAGTGACATCGCAAATTTTGTATAATTTATAATTTTATCTAAATCATTACAATTTAATGATAATTTTGTTCCCCCAATTACATCTTCCATATGCGGAAATTCTGTTGCAGATAATGCTGGCAAAGAAAAATAACAATTTTCTCCAGTGATCTCTAACTTATCTCCCCCATTTTGTTGTGATATTTCAATAAATTCATCTTTAATTGCATTAATTACTGTATAAAATGTCTCACTATCAAGACGCCCCTGACCAGGACTAATTACTGTAGCTCCTATTTTTTGGTATAAATATACATCAATATCAGTTGCTTCAATAGTTATAAAATTATCTTGTGCTGTAATTTTAACATCCGATAGCCCTTCTATAACACCACTTTTATCTGTAACACTTCGCATATTAGTTAGAGCGTTAATTAAATCCTTACTGTTAACTTTTATCTTAAACATACTACTTGGTGTAGAACTTAGTTTTACTTTTTTATCTGTAACAGGCTTTTCAATAGTACTAATATCTTCTGTCATAATCTATACCTACAATATTTATTATATAATTTAACTTTGCAAAATACGCATTAATAAATTAACTTCTTCACAAAATTCTGCATCATTGCTCATCAATTCTTCTACTTTCCGTACTGCATGAATTACAGTAGTATGATCTTTTTTACCAAATTTAAGACCAATATCTGCTAAGCTTTTCGGGGTTAATATTTTTGATAAATACATTGCTAGTTGTCGTGGCCGAGCTATTGACCTGCAGCGTCTTGCTGACGACATATCAGCAATCTTAACATTATAACGATCTGCTACCTTTCGCTGAATATCATCAATAGTAATAATCCTTTCATTAGAACGCAATAAATCTCTCAATATATCTTGAGTACTTTCTAATGTTACCTCTCTACCAACTAAAGTAGAATGAGCAATTACCTTATTTAAAGCTCCCTCTAATTCACGCACATTTGAAGTAATTTTTGCTGCTAAAAATTCGGTAACGTTTTGGGAAATTGTAATTCCCATCTGTTCTAATTTTGAATGTAATATACCTAATCTTAATTCATAGGTGGTACTATGAACATCCGCAACAAGCCCCCAGCCAAGGCGTGATTTAATCCGATCTTCAATATTATCCAAATCTGATGGCGAACGATCACAAGAAATTACCATCTGGCTATTATTATCGACGATTGCGTTAAATGTATGAAAAAATTCTTCTTGAGTACTATCTTTACCACAGATAAACTGGATATCATCAATCATTAAAATATCTACTGAACGGAAATTTTCTTTGAAGGACATTACATCTTTATTTCTTAATGCTTTAATAAAACAATACATAAATTTCTCAGCTGACATATAAAGCACTTTTCGCTGTGGATTAATCTGTCTAACCCGCCAAGCAATAGCATTCATCAGGTGAGTTTTACCGAGACCAACACCACCATATAAAAATAATGGATTTGATTCAGATACAGCTACTTTAGATTCGGCAACTGCTAATGCTGCTGCATACGCTAATTCATTTGGCGAACCAACAACAAAATTTTCAAAGGTAAATCTTGGATCAAGTAATGAGGTTGAATTATTGGTATCCAATGGATCATCACTATTAACTTCCCCAGCAATTACTTTAATATTTTGTTCTATTACTTCCTTAGTAATAATGTCTACAGACTTAATGTCTTGATCATATTTCAGCCATAAACTTTCGATCATATCAAAATAGTTAGATTTAATCCAATCCCTAATAAAGTTTGTAGGCGCTGATAAAATAACTGAAGCATTACTTGGTGATTGTAGAAATTGTATTTTACTAAACCAATTTTTATACAAATCACTACCATAATGGTTATTTAGATCCTTGGATATTTTTTGCCATAAGTCTAAATAATATTCGTTTTTATCCGTATTGCTAGTTTTTTTTAATTGCTGAATATCTGTTTGCATATTTTAAATTGATGAAAAATAAATTAAACCTAAATAAATAAATTGCTTAAGCTTGAGTTAACTACAACAAAAATATATAATAATATAAAATAATAATATTTATTGTTTTTTTATTCTTAGATAATATTATCATTAAAATAATTTGCAAGATTTTATCAATGCTAGCTGAAAAAAGATCTAAATTAATTAAAAAATTATTATATCAAAGTTCTAATAGAGGGTGCAAGGAAACAGATTTAATCCTTGGTAATTTTGCCAACCAAACACTTGATCATATGGCTGATGATGAACTGGAAATTTTTGCAAAAATTTTGGCCTTGCCAGATAATGATATTTATGACTATTATACGGGGAAAAAGCAAGTAACTCCTGAGTTTGATTCTAAAGTTATGCATCAAATAATACAATTTAATCCAAATAAATAGATGAGTAAGATAGCCATCCCTTTTATTGCTAAGAGCTTTTTCGCCTACCAGCAATTTAGTCACAATAGAAAAAATATTTTACTCACCTTTGCTGATACAGAAAGTGCATTAAAAGCATATAAGCAATTGCAATTTATTGCCAGTAATCCAGCACATGAAATATTATATTTTCCAAGTCTTGATACTGTTCCTTATGATAGAATTTCACCCCATAATGATATTTTATCCACAAGAGCTAGGGTTCTTAGCACTTTAAGTAATGATACTTCTGCAAAGATTATTGTTACTGCTGCTGAAAATTTATTATTAAAATTACCACCTAAAGAAATTTTTAGTAAAAATAGTTTGACTCTTAAGACTGGAATGAAAAATACTTTAGAAGAAATTGCTACATTTTTAGTAAATAATGGTTTTAAGAAAATATCAAGTGCTATAGAAAGCGGTGAATTTGCTATTAGGGGAGAAATTATTGATATAGTAACTAACCAAGAAAAAGGCTATCGGATATATTTTGGTTGGGATAATATTGAAACTATCAAACAATATAATTTACAAACACAAATCTCAACACGTAAAATTGCTGAGCTTCATTTAACCTCCGCAAGTGAAATATTTTTAAATTCTGATACTATTACTAATTTTAAGAATAATTTTCTAAAATTATTTGGAGTCAATCATGTTGCAAGCCCAGTGTATAAATCCATAACTTCTGGACAGAAATTTCAAGGTTATGAACATTTAATGCCATTATTTTATAATAAAATGATTACATTGGATGAGTATCTTAGTGAGCATAGCATTATTTATGATAACTTAGCTTTACAGGCTACCTTGGAATATG
>JABSSF010000027.1 GCA_013214485.1 Rickettsiaceae bacterium
TAAATGAGTCATTTAAAGGAGAGTGGAATTACATTATAAAACCTATTAAATATTAAAGTTATTTTTGCAAGCTTCCTTAGGGTCATCAATGTATTTTTGACAAAATGTTAATTTTTGTATGTGTACTAATAAAGGGTCACTTGGTTTTAGAATTTTGTCCAAAGGTACTGCCTGTCTTTCTTTTTCTATTTCCCGTGCAGAAGTGGGTTTTGCTAATGGTGAGAATGGATGTGCGGCGTCGTGTTTTTTACTATCGATGATATCTAAGTGTTTTATTGATCCTTTAAATATACAATGATTATTAGTATATTGATCAATAGTTTTATATTGTATTATTTTTTTAGACATATTAAACCCTCCTTAAAATTAATTAAGTATTAAAGCTAATATAAATGAATAATTATATCAAATAAAAAAAATTATTCGTTCTTAAGGATAACCATTAGTTATTGGATATCTACGAGAATTTTTAAAATCCTTTTTAGTAAGTCTGGCAACGGGTGCTGCTTGTTGTCGTTTAAATTCTGATTTTTTAACTAATCTGATGATTTTACTAACAATTTCCTCATTAAAATTATGGTTGTTGATAATTTCTTCCTTACTTAAATCTTGCTCAATATAAAGCTGTAATATTTGATCTAAGACATTATAATCTCCGAGATCATCACTATCCTTTTGATTAGGTTTAAGTTCAGCAGATGGGGCTTTATTGATAATATTTGCTGGTATTATATCTGCTTCTTGCTTGTTATTTAGGTAATTTACTACTTTATAAATCTCAGTTTTATAAAGATCACCAATAGGGCTAAAAGCTCCACACATGTCACCATAAAGTGTTGCGTAACCAGTAGCAGATTCACTTTTATTACCAGTAGATAATAATAATTTGCCTTGTTCATTGGCAATAGTCATTAAAATTGTTCCCCTAATTCGAGATTGTAAATTCTGTGCTGCAATATCTATACTATCTGTATCTAAATTTAAACTCTCATGATATAAATTAACCAAATGATCAATATTAATTTCCTGCAAACGAATACCAAGGGATTTTGCTAAATCCCAAGCGTCTTCAATACTTTCACTACTAGTATATTTAGTAGGCATCATCACAGCGTGGACATTTTCTGCGCCAAAGCAATCTACAGCAAGAACGCAAACTAATGCAGAGTCAATACCACCAGATAAGCCAATAATAACTGAGTTAAAACCATTTTGCTTAACATAATCTTTAGTGGCTAACATGATAGCTTGATAGATATCCGCCTCAAAAGTTGTATTTGAATTGATATTAGCATTACAACTTAGTTTATTGCCAGCATATATTACTCTTGCAGTATCTTCTGCAAATGCTTTACAAATTATTTGAGTTTTACCATCATAGATAAATGACTTACCATCAAAGATTATCCCATCTTGTGCTAATGCTTGGTTACAATAGATTAACGGTATACTAGTTTCATTAAATCTTTCTGTTACCAAAGCAATTCTAGTTGTCAATTTTTTATCTTTTTCAAATGGTGAGCCATTTACGACTATAAAAAGTTTAGCGTCTTGTTTTTGTAAAGTTTTACAAACTTCTGGAGACCAAATATCACGACAAATAGGCACACCAATTTTAACATTATTAATTTCAATAATTTGTGGATTACCAGAAGAGAAATATCTTCTTTCGTCAAAAATACCAAAATTTGGTAAGGATTTTTTATATGTTCTCCCAATAATCACTCCATCAGCTGCAGCAATAACAGCATTATAAAGTTTGCCACCTTCCATTAAAGCTGTTGGTAATAATAAAAAGGTTTTTTTAGTGTGTTTAATGATCAGATCTAATTGTTCATTTAGGTCATTAATAAAAGATTCTTTAAAAAATAAATCCTTTGCTAAATAACCTGTAGTCATTAATTCTGGAAATAGACAAATATCATCCCCAGCAGCTAGTGCCTCATCGTATTTTTCTTTAATTACTTTGAAATTATGTTGTAGATCACCAACTCTACTGGCTGCTTGGATAATTGATATATTCATGTAATATTGTCTTGTAAGTTTGTAAGTTTTAATTTGTATAATAATTATATTATAATCTAATTCTATACCCAAAACAAACGAAAATCCAGATTTTTAAGTTTGAAAATAGAGCCATTATCTTCTTTAAAAAAATCTTCCAGATCACTGAATATGCAAGTTTTTTTTAACTTGATCCTATCTCAATTATTCGTCCTTAAAAAAACAGGATCTTCATTCGTCTTGAGTATAATAAAAATAATATAGGTATGTATTATTATAATGATTTCTTTTTCTTTCTTTTTTTTATCTTTATTTTAGAATTTATTGAAACATCATAAGAATCTTGGAGATATTTTGGTAATATTTCTTCATTTTCAAGAATTTCTGGTGGTACTTTCCAATAAGACATCTGCATTTTTTTACCTTTTCCTTCAAAGACAAAGGGTGTTGAATCTAATTTTTCATAATTAGCTTTATTGCTATCATCAACTTTAAAGTATAATTCATCTTCAGCGATTATCCCGATAATTAAACCATTTTTATAAATCCCATAACCACCGAACATAAATTTAGCAGTAATTTCGCCGAAAGGGGAAAGTAGCTGGACGACATATTCAGCATAAGGAGATAATTCTTTAGGCATATCATTTATCATTATCTTGTTTAAAGAATCCTTTTCCTTTTACATTATCCCAGATATGATATCCCATAAAATATGAAAGAGGTACAGCAAAAGCTGTTAGAAACCAACGTAATTGGCTAATATAAATTGGCAATGTAATAAAAGATTTACCTGAAGAAGAATCATACCCAGGAAAAAGATTTGCAATAAAAGATTTATTTGCAGAAGCTTCAGGAGCAGGGAAAAGACCCATTATAAATGGCTTAGGTGACAAAACTTCGTGACTAGCTAAAGCTGCTATTAAACAAAATATAGTAGCTAATAATTTAATACATATTTTATCCTTAAAATTATTTTCGATGATAATTTGACTATTATCAAAAAGAGCTTCTGATAGCACAATACCAACAAGAACATAATATGCCATATATAGATGTTTAGGAATGACGTAAATTATTGAGATATATAATATTAATATTGTGCCAAAAATCAAAGTTAGCCATTTTAGTATTTTTGCTTTTTTTAGCAGCAAAATTTGATAAATGGAAATTAGCAAAACGGCAAAAAATACTGCTCCAACAATATCTGTATAATTATGATAGTTAAAATGTACTAAACTCATAGCAATAGCAGTTAACAAACCACATAATGCAAATTGAAAAATAATATTACGATATTTTATTACCAGCCAGCCATATAAAACTATTGCAGATTGCATATGACCACTAGGAAAGGCATAAGTTTCTTGATTTATATGTCCTTCTGGTAGAGGAATCTGAAAAATTTGTTTCAAGACAAAATTAGTTATCATGCTAAGTAGTATTAAGCATATTGCATGAAAAAATATTTTGGGATTAAGCCAAATATACCCTAATATTAGCAATGGTATTATAATTACATCATGGCTAAAATGTAAAATAAACCCTGCAATATGGTCTAGGTTAAACACAATTTTTCTCCAGTTTATTTAACAATAAAATCAAAATATTTTTCTGGGAAAGGTTCATTTTTGAGTGTATAATGCCACCATTCTTTATAATAATTTTCAAAACCATATTTTTCCATAATATTTTTTAATAGGAAACGATTTTGTTCAGCATCCGAAGATATTTTAGTGCTATCTGTGAATGATTCTGCGCCGAAAAAATCAAAAATTGTTCCCATATCAAGTAATTTACTTGTCGTATTATTTATTATAGTCAAATCGATAGTAGAACCTCTACTATGTTGACTATATTTTTTGGCAATAAAACCATTAGCAAAAATTTCTTCTTTAGTAAGATTAGGATGATATACAGTTTTTATTTCTGAGTTTTCTGGAGTGTTTTTCCAATTTTTAAAAAAATCGACAGCTCTTTGCGGCCGGTAAGCATCCCAGATTAGCAAGGATAGATTGTCCTTGGAAAGTTCTTCTTGAACTAGAAATAATTTTTCGGCAGCAGCTTTAGTTAGAATAGCTGTTCCTTTTTGATATCCTTCAACTACCGTTCCTGTAAAATTATCAGTAGTTGCATATTTTATATCTTGTTTTATATTAGGACAAATATCTTGTAAATATACAAAATCATTTGGTAGGCTTGTTGTTTTTGTCAAATTATCGTTTTTTTTCATAATTACAAATCTTCTTTTTCTATACAAGCGATATAATCTTCATAGCTTTTTAATCTATCTTTTTCAGGTAGCATGTCGAAAATATTTTGTACACTACACTTAAATTCATCAGTAATAGTATTGTCAGTTAAATGTTTATCTATATGTGCTCCCAAGGCCATTTTAAAATCTTCACCAAACATCATACCACAAGCCAATACTTTATCCCTTAATTTTTGATTGCTTATTTTATTGTTTGTATATAACGATGCTATAGCAATTATGATAAAAGATACAAAAACTAACGATAAAAATATAATTATTGATTTTTTCATTGGTATCCAGTTTATTATATTATTACTAATAAATTATACTACTAACACAACTTTAGCAACTTCTAAATTAGAGTAAGATATATAATTAGAGTGAGATGTAGAATTTGATATCCTCCCCTAGCTAATAACTGCAGAGATACCTACACAAAGTATATCTAGTTATTTGCGATTTCTCTTACGTAATTTGAAAAAGTTGAGATTTAACGTAAAACTAATTTATGTTTTTATTTCTTATCCTAGCTTAATAATAAAAATAGAATAATTTTTTAAAAAGATGAAAAAAGACTAGACCTGAGGGGAAAGTTTTGTTATAACTTTTCTCAAAGCAAGATTACCTTAACTGTTTTAAGTTATAGGAAAGGCCAGTATATAGACATATTCCCCGGTAGCTCAGTGGTAGAGCAAACGGCTGTTAACCGTTCGGTCGCTGGTTCGAGTCCGGCCCGGGGAGCCACTCTGGACGAGAGTCCGTTTTTTTCAAAAAAATCAAACGGGAAACGTAGAGAATAACTGAGTTTCGAGCCTTTGAGTTGCAGGTTCTGAAATACCATTTTGATCATTTTCCTTTTTTCGCTAATTTCAGAACCTATAAATGTTTCATAAGCTCTTGAGGAGAGATTTAATAATTTTTCAAAAGTTTCGGTAAATTTATCATCAGCATTATCATATGTTTGTAATAATCGAGTGATTTCATATTGACGATCTTTTAATTGTTGTTTTTTAGCATTAAATTCTTCAGTGGTAATTTCATTGCTAATTCTTAAATTAAGCAAGCTATCTAATTTATTTTCGATTTCAGAGTGTTCTTTTTTAAGAATGGCTGTTTCTTTATTGTGATCACGTGTCTTAAGCTCATTAGTTTGTTTTAGGTATTCTATTACCTCTTTTAATATTTCGGGATCTCTTATGCCAATTTTAGCAAATACATCAGCTACTTGTTTAATAATTTTATCTTCTCGGACATATACTTTTTTGCTTGGGTAGTTTGGATTCCACGCTGCTAAATAAGTCCAAGTTTGTGTTTTCCCATTTGCATAAGTTTTTGTTTTAGTTTCTGCGGTTACAACTTTACCTGTGGTAGCACAAGTTATAAGACCTCTAAATAAAAAATCTTTACCTCCATATTTAAATGGCTTTTTGTTCCAACCAAGGCGAACATCTTTACAAGTCATAAAAATCTCCTTTGAAATTAAAGTTTCATAAAAATGAGGGTATTCTACACCTTTTACAGTCATTATACCATAATAAAAAGGATTCTGAATTAGTTCATGAATGGTAGATTTATTAACATGTAATCCCTTTTTGGTACGCAGCCCCAGTTTTTTAGCTCTTCTTGCCATATCAGCTAGGGTAAATGCTCCTGTAGCATATTCCTCAAAAATGCGTTTAACTAGACTACCACGAACAGGATCAACAATCACTGTACTATTATCGTTTTTATCTTTAGTATTTAGATAACCAAGGGGTGCTGCTCTGATACATTCCCCTTTGCGTAATTTGTGTTCTAGGCTTCTTTTGACATTATCACTTAGGTTATCAATATAAGACTGAGCCATTAATACATTTATACCCCACATTAATTTTTCATGTGATTGCGAATCTTTGTGTAGTATGTACCCCTCGGTTCTGAAATGTAGTTCAATTTTACCAGCATTTATAGGTTCTTCTAATAATGGTATTTCGGAAATTCTGCGTTGAGTGCGGTCTACTTTATCTGCAATTATTGCTATAGTTTCACGTTGGTTCTTAGCAAATTTAAGCATTTCTTTAAATTTTTTACGTTCTCCTCTCGAAGAAGATTCTGTAAATTCAAAGGTTTCAAGTACTTCAAGGTTATTTTTAATGCAGTATTCTAATAACCGATATTTTTGAGCCTCAATAGAATGCCCTTCTTCTTGTTCTTTATCTGAAACTCTAGCTAAAATAATTGTTTTTTTTGCTTTATCTGTCATAGTAATAATCTCCTTTTACTAATTGGTTAAATAATATTGATAAAATAGCACCACACCACCTACATTATTCTACTTCGGATTGCAAGTTTTTTATGAGCTATCGTTATAGTATTTATTTTGCTTAGGTTGTAAGGTTTTGTTTTTATCTTTTTGATAATCAATTATTATTTCATACAATCCAATCAGATTTCTAGCAGCTTCATGTATTTCTGTATCATTTAAATTACCAGTATTTAACTGCTTCATTTTAGAAATAATAGAATTATAAATTTCTACTCTATTACGTTTTTTCTGTTGAAATTTTTCTGCTATCATCACTACACCTACTTGCTGCTATTTTTTGTAGCAACTAGTGAACTGCCTTGAGTAAAGAAGCCATTATCTAACTGTAAAATTATATCTCCCCAATAACTCAGACCGTCATTAAGTTTAGACCTTGCTAAAAGGCGTTGATTTTTCTTAATATTACCAGAATCACTCTGTACCAAATGCCAACATAAATTAACCATATTATTTAACTTAGAAAAACTGAACCAGTCATAGTTTTCCTTATTTACCGCTGTATTTGATATTAATACTGCAGCCCCTGTTTCTTTTGCCAAATGTTTGAAGGTGTTCTCAATAAAGAATTCTATTTGTAAATTGTTATATAACTGCCCGCTAAATAAATCTCTAAAATTATCTACTATTACTAAGTCTGCCTTATAATAAGAGGCAGTATATTTAATTTCATAAAAATATTCAGTTCTATGTCCTGTATCATATTGATCAAAAACCATACAAGCATCTTTACCTTTTTCATAGAATGTAAATTTTAACTTAGATATATTGCTCATTTTTAAGCCATAATGACTATTAATATCCAGTTGCCTTCTATATATTTCATTTGATTGATCACTAGATGTTACATATAAAATTGTTAATGGTGTCATTTTACTACTTAAGAACTCTAATCCTGTGGATGAGCTGGTTGCTAACTGATGTAACAATAATAATTTTTCTTTAACATTCTCTCCAAATAAAGCCGTTACCTTACCTTTTGGCAACAAATCTTTTATTATCCATTCTGGTGTTATTATTTTTGCAAGACTACTTTGTGGATTACTTTGAAGATGATTGTCTAATCCCCTTACTAAATTACTAAATGATTTTACTGTTTTATCGTTTAACATGATTTCCCCCCTTTTAAACTATGGATTGATTTTGAACTGAAGTGATTTTGTGGTAAAATGATCTTTGAAAAGCTAGTGAAAAAAATAGCTGTTTTTGTAGGATCATTTGAAAAAGATGATTGCTTTAGATTTAAAATACCCCTCGTTATTGATATAATGCGTTTTAAGTTATATATTTTTGATTTTATGATGTGAGTAGCAAAATAATTAAATTGCTTCTAAAAACACTATTTTTGACTGTTTCCAGGCGACGCCACGTTATTTTGTAAAACTTACTGCTTTTTTTACTCTTAACTCTCCCTATAGCATAGGTTTTTTTGTTGTTTTTGACTATTTCAAACTTGCTATTTTCTAAAAAATTTAGTTTAGTTTCATCTCTAGCTAATGATATTTTTAAAAAAATAAATGGGCTGTAGCTATAATATATTTTTAGGCATAGGCGTAGGCTATAAAAATAGCCAGCCTTATATATATAGGGTTTGCCTGCCAGGTTTTTAATTCTCTATAACCCTTATGATAACTGATATACAGAGCTTTGGCCAAAATACGTATTTTTGATAATTCTTGCCTAGTTTTTAATTTTTTATAAATCAGTAAAGAACTTACATTAAAAAGATTTTGATTAAGTAAATTATTTTTGCCTATTCTATTTTTTGCACAGTTTTCCGTTAAAAATTTAGTCATTATTGCCTCCTTTTTTATTGTGATTTGTATCATTTTTGATTCAATAGGATATAATTTACTGTCCAAAGAATTTTTGTAGTGAGTTGGAAATAAATAAACCATTTTTTCTGGATTACTACTTATCTTCAGCTTCATATCTTCAACACAGATATAGCCGTATGTTGATCTACATAAATTGATACCAAATTCTTGAGGATTTAAAATGTAATTAATAACTCCTTTATCAGCAGCTTTAGAAACTCTGGAAGTTATACTTCTTTTACTCCCTAGACCATGTTTACTACCCTGCAAAGTATCAGCAAATTGATTCATTGTATAAAGCCTACCCTTAAGAGCTTCAGATCTAATCAAGTCCAATATTAATCGAGTTTTGGTGTCATCTATATTATTATCTGAATGAATATCATCTGTAGATCCAAGCATTCTACATAATTCAAATACACTATCATTCAGCTTTAAATATTGGATTTCACCACTTGGAGCATAGTTAGACTTAACTCTTGATAAGATAAGGTAATCTTTACTATATTGCTTTGAATCTGGTCTTGTTAAGTACCAACGTGACCTTACCGTATTATTCCAAGCAGTAGAACCACAAGAACCTGTACCTTTTTGCATTCCACTTTCAGATGGATGAGCACATATCAAAACAGCACCATTAATATCTCTTGCTATACAACCCAAGGTAGTTTGTATAAAGTGCCTTACTTGAACTCTATTATTCTCGTTACCACTGAAAAAATCTGCAGCTGTATCTAAAATTACTAGATCTGGTTTGAATTTTATTATTTCTTTATGTAATTTATTAAAAAACTTTGTAGTATAGCCAACATTATTATTATCAAAACTCATCAGTAAATTATTCTTACCCTCACGAGATATGAATCTAATATTTTCAAGTTGTTCATATTTGATATTGTAATGCTGATTGATCTTATATTGCCTACGCCATAGTTCATTAAAGTTATCTTCACACATCAATACAACAACTCGCATAGGCTTTAATTCATTCCCTAAGAAGTATTTACCAGTACTTACGCAAGTTGCTAATTGCTGAGCTAATAAAGACTTACCTGTTCCACCATCACCATATAAAGCAGTAACACATCCTTTAGGAAGCCAGTTTTTAATTACCCATTCTCTATTTGGGGGCATACCTTTCCAGTGCTTGGGACTTATAAATTCTATGTTATTATCTTCGGAATTAACCTCACCATATTTCTTTAAATGAATTTTCTTGATACCATGAATGATACTAGCTAACTTTCTTTCACTTAAAGAAGGAACTACATTACTCAAGTTATAATCATAAATTTCTTTAACAGCTTCTTCTTCAGTAATATAACCCTCAAAGTAACGGCGAAAAAAATACCCTGTTACCCTGCTAATAGCATTAAATCTAGTGTTTTCTCCATCTCCACCTGCACAAGTTTTATCAATTAATAGTTTTCCTATAGGGTTTTTCTTGGCACTATTTACTGTTTTAGAGTTATTTTTTTCTGCAGCCTCTTCAGGAATTGGCATCTTTTCTATAGCCTCTCTTATTGCCTCAAACTCATATTCTAATCTACTATATGATCTAATTTTGACTAACTTATTAACTCCATCTTTGTGATAAGTAGATCCTGCTACCCTAATGGGTTGATGCAGTGACTTAAAATGCAGGTCTCCACCAATACCTAATGCTAGTTTGTGTCTTAGATCTGCTAATTTTTGTAAATTTTCTCCTGATACTTTATCTAAGAATTGCCAATAGACATGTAGCTTTTTAAACCCGTCTTTAGTAACTCCGCCAGATTCTACTATTAATGTTGGCCTAGCTACTAGCTCCTTTAGTTTTTGCAGCTTCTCTTCTGTATTACCAGTATCAATGTCTACCATTATAGTTTGCATCTCTAAAACATGCTTACTACTAGCTTCTCCGTTATTTCTAACCGTTCCTGGAATAACAAAAAACCCAAATTTGTTATCTGTTGCTAATTTACTGAAATCAGTTATTTTCTTAAGACTTTGATTATCAACTTCTATCCAGCTATTATTAGCAAACACATCTGTGCCATAATCATTACCATTTTCAGGAAAACTACGACAATTTTTTGCGATTTCAATTTCGATCCAAACAAACCGCTCATTCGGACAGTAGAAGATCCAGCTTTATATAAAGCCTGCTTACCAAAAACCCAAGGCGAATCCGTACTAGCTGCAATATATAATTGTTTGATAACTTTTGCTTGAATGTTTCCAAAATGATAAATCTTATTACCAACCACAACTTTGGCAAAATCATTGTAATAAATAAAAGGTATGTTATGTTGATTTTTCATATTTGTGTTATTCCTCCGATTGTCCTAAAATTACAAAATAAACAACCAGAATATTTTAGATTAAATAGCCCCTAAAATCAACTAATAGTTTGACTTAATTAGTATAAAATATAAGAAAAAATTATTTTTTTTGCTGTGCTGAAAATTCTAGCTAATAAGTAGATTTATGAGCCATTTAAAATAATTTAAAAAAGATAAATAAAGGGAAGTTGTATCAGAAAATTATTATCGTTAAAAATTAATTAAAAGTTAAAGCTAAAGAGACTAAAATTTATTGTAGTTAAATATGATTTATTAGCCCCGATAGTTTAAAGAATAAAATTAATTATCTAGCTCTGTAGTTTGCTTAAAATCCAGCAACATTTTGTAATTTTCTGTAGCTATTAACATTAAACGGTGAGATCTCTCTTGTCTTAATATCTTTAGTCTGGTTTTTTTAGATTTTTTTGAATATTCACAAATTTGCACTACCTCCCTTAAACTTAACGCAGCTAATAAGCAAGCTGTTACAATTTGATCAAATTTGTAGTAAATCCCCTCTTCAATAATTAAATTAATTTTAGGATATTGCTGGTTAACCTCATTAATGTAATTTAGAAAATAATTATAATCATAATCATTTAAATTCATTACTTTAATAATTTCAAAATTATTATCCTGACAAAAAGATTTTAGTTTATCTTTGTTATCCATGTAATGTTTATTACTACAACTAAATAAGATAATCGCTTTACTATTATTCATTTTATTTACCTCCATTATTTTGTTTAAAGTTGTTATTAGTCAATAATTTTTGTCTGTTACTTATTAAGTCAGTTAAATACATAGCAGCTAGCGGTAAAAAATATTCTATACTGTCCTCAATAAATAATGTTTGTTCTTCTGATAATTGGTAAGGTGTGTAATAGTAAACCTCGATTTTTTCAGCAATTACTAAACTTGCTAGTACGCATAAGGTTATAATTTGGGAATCTTTAAAATGAGAATGAGCTTTTATAATGCACATTAAGGGCTGATTATTGTAGTTATTATGGTGATTACTTACAATATCAATTAATCTACAATATTTATCAGCTTCATGGTAATTTTTAAAATTAATAGATTTTATTATTTCAATATTATTATCTTTGCAGTAATTACTAATATTATTCTCGCTTGTTTTTTGATCGATATCTGGGAACGATAAAATAATTGACTGTCTTTTTTTGCTTTTGGGTTGCTTTTTTAAATTGTCTAGCATAGAATTAACTCTGTCTTTGGTTCATTAATTTAAAGACAGTGCGTAGATATTAGATTAATTGCTATTGCTCCAGTATCTATGCACCTTTCATGCCACTGTGGCACTACCACAACCATCTCATAGAAGACTTTCCCAGTGAACTGGAATCTAGACATTTTATGCAAATTTTTTTGATTTTTTTTAAGGGTAGAGGACTAAAGGAGACAGGTGGATTACCATTGGCTTGATACCGCTTGCTTGAACCACTACAAGGTTTTTTTAAGTTATATTTCTATATTGAGGTAGTTAGTAGTAAATTTAAATCTAGAAATTATTTTAACAATATCTTACTATAGCTTAATTACATATTAATTTATTAGACGCTTGATTTTTAAATTAATAATTGTTATTGATGTACTAAATATATAATATCTGCAATAATCTAAATTACTGGGAAAATGATACATGCTACTAAATGAAGAAAAAATTACTTTTATAGATCAAATTTTAAAATTATTAGAACCAATGGGAGAGATTGTTATATCTGAAAGCCAAAATACTAAATATCTATCAAAAGATAGAATAACCTTTGCTAAAATAGCTGGTAATCAACTTTATTTAAGAGCTCCAGACGTTTGTGGTTATACACTTGTATATGAAGAAACTTTACAAAATAGTGATCAATTCTTAAAACGGGTTAGAAATGCTTATTTTTTTGCTCAAGAACAAGAATTAAAAATTTCTGGCTCTATCTAATTACAAGCATCTTTTAGTTTTTGTCCAGCCTTGAACTTTGGCTGCCTATATGCAGGAATTTTCATTACCTCTCCAGTTCTCGGATTACGGCCATTTCTTGCTTTGATATCACTTACCGCAAAATTACCGAAGCCTATTAGTTGCACTTCCTTAGAGCTACCCAATGCTTTAGTTACGCTTCTGGTAAATACATCGATAATTTTTTCAGCTTCTACTCTAGTAATATTTTCATTTTTTGTAATAAATGAGATAAATTCTTTTTTGTTCATAATATATAGTTCCTTTTAAAATTAATGGCACATAATAAATCTTAGCAAATAAAAAGACAAGAGAAAAACAGATCACTTACGGGAGCGTTAACTTTTTTGCAATAAATGGCCTATTTACTACTTTACTTATATTTAATCTTTTTTAGCCATAAAAAACAACCAGTCATCATTTTCTAGTGCTTTGAATAGATCTGTTGCAATCTTGTTAAGCATTAATTCTTTGGCTTCTATAATCTTTAACTGGCTTTTAATATTTCGCCATTCTGAACTGTGGGAACAAAAATGAAACATATATTCCCAGTCTTTCTTAGTCTTGATAGATTTTGTAAACTGATTGAATTTTAAATTGTTAAAAACATGCTCCAGTAATTCAGACATTCTAACTAATTCGGTTTGCTCATTTAAATATTCTCTTGCTTGCTCAACATGACGGCGATTATTTTCATCGTGGCTATCTTTAGCTTCTTTGCCTCGTTTTATTGGATTTTCTTGTTCTTCCTTACTTAAGTTATCAAAATTAGTATATTGTTCCAATGTGTCTTTATCTTGCTGGCTAGCTGCATTATAATTAGCCAATGGTGAATTTTCATCAAGTTTGTCAAGATTTTCATCTACTCTTCTTACATGTTTATCTTTGTTGTTATTTTTATCAGATGTACTAATTTGATTTTCATTATTTCCATTTTTGGATTGATTTTTAGAATTTTCAGACATACAATTATCTCCGTCTTTATTTTTGGTTAAGGACAAGGCGTAGGTACTAGTTTTAATGTTCAAATTGTTGTTAGTATCTATGCCTCTTCGTACCACCATGGTACTAACTTCACCATTGCACAGAAATATCTCTCAGTGAACCAGAATCTAGATCTTTTCTTGCAATTTTTAGACCTTTTTTGACCATTATGGATTTTTGGAGACACCAGTTCACAGAACCGATTGGAGCATTTATTCCAAGTTATTACAGTAAATTTATAAGAATTAGTTAATAAATTAATAATATTGCAAGAAATTAATCTTTATGATAATATTTGGTAAAATTTCAAGGTAAATAATTATATAGGTGGAAAATGTCTAAAAGTAGAGCAAATGATATTGATAAGTTGGTAAGCAAAAAATTAAGAATGCGTAGAATATTATTAGGGTTGAGTCAACAAGATTTAGCAACGGCTGTTAATGTAACTGTACAACAAATACAAAAATATGAAAAAGCAAAAAACAGAATTTCTAGTGGTAAGCTTTATGCTCTGGCAAACTTTTTAAAAGTACCAGTGAGTTATTTTTTTACTAAGTTAGATGCCAACACTAACGAAATTACTAAGCAGTTAGCAAAAATACCAGACGAGAAAAAAGTTAATGAAGTTTCAGATAAAATTACTGAAGCAGAAGTTATCAAGCTAATTAAAGCATATACGCAATTAATGATACTAAAGTTCGTAAAAAATTTATGGAACTAGTTAAGGGAATAGAGGGTGATAAGTAATTTTGCAAAAGTTATATTATTTGGTAATTATCAATAATATTAAGAAAAAGGTACAAATACTATATTAAGGTTAGTTATTTTTAGTATTTATACCTCTTTGATTGCTTTTTTTTTGAGTACTTATCCCAAATATTTGTTTTTACATTTTCCGCATATATCGTAACCTTGTTCAAAGTCTTGGGTAGCTTTTCTGCAAGTATAACAGAATTTTAGATCTTTACCTAAATTTTCCATTATCTCGCCGTGGCTGCAATCATAACAATTGCCTATTTTAATAATTTCACTAATAAACTTAACTCGATCTTCCTCACTTATTTCATTGAAAAAATTATATTTATCTTTAAGCAAAAAAAGTACACTATTCAACATTTCACTACCATCGTGATTTGACATGCTCAATCTCCTATTTTCTAAAATTAATTATTTATACTTACACCTAAAAAAAGGCAGACACACCATCGGTAATAATTAGCAGGAAGTATAGCGAAATTTAGTTTTTTTATTGTTATGTGCTGCAATAATTTGAAATAGAGGACTTTTGGAGATTACATTTAATTTATGTAAGCTCTGGGTTAATGAAGCAATAGGGACATTTTTTAAAGAACTAGTAGGTTATTATTGAAAATAAAATTTACTACAAAATTCCTGATTAATAAATAAATTACAAAAATTAGACTTCTATCTAAATATAAATTATAGTTAAGAAATAAATAAAAAATATTACTAGAAAAAAGTATTTAGAATGATATAATGCTTATGATAAAAAATGTAGTAAATAAATAGGAGTAAAAACATGTCTGAAAAGCCATTAATTAGCTTTGACTATGCGATAAAATACCTACTTAAAAACAAAAGTGATTATGATATAATTGAAGGATTTATTTCTGCTCTTTTGCAAGCTGAAGGGTATAATGCAGTTAAAATTACTGCTTTACTTGATACTGAAAGTAATAAAGAAACTGAAGATCACAAAAAAAGTATTGCAGATTTAATTGTAGAAGATGATCAAGGTAATAGGTACATTGTAGAAATAGATAGATCATATACTTCGTATTTCCTGCATAAATCATGTTTTAACTCCTCTAGGCTTATAGTAGATAGTATGCTTAGCTCACAAAATTATATTTCTATACAAAAAGTATTCCATATTAGTTTACTTTATTTTGACTTACCGAAAATGACATCGCCTATATATCATGGTAAAACTATTTTTCATGAGGTAGATGCTACAAAACCAGTGGATATAAATATAGTAAATGAGGGTTTTGTAAATTATAAAGCAGAACGTGTGTTGCCAGAATATTTTATTATTTCAGTGCCAAAGTTTAATGATGTGATTAATCAAGAAATAGACGAATGGTTATATATGATGAAAAATTCAGATATCAAGGAAGACTTTAAATCACCTTATATGGCTAAGGTAAAGGAACGTCTTGCAATTTTAAAAATGTCTAATAAGGAAAGAGTAGAATATTATCGTTACTTGAAAGAATCTGTTAAAGCTCAAGATTTACTACTTAGTGCTGAAGAAAAAGGCATGGAAAAAGGCATGGAAAAAGGCATGGAAAAAGGCATGGAAAAAGGCATGGAAAAAGGTAGAGAAGAAGAAAAAAACTTGACTGCTACCAAAATGTTAAAAAAAAAGATACCTATTGAAGACATAGCTGAATTTACTAATCTATCAAAAGATCAAATTCTTAAATTAAAAAAGAAGCTTAAATCTGATGGGGAGATTTGAGTCAATCATTTTTTTCCTTTAGAAATTTTGCAATTTAGGGTACGTATTATTTAAACTTAGGATAAAAAATTGGATTGGTGATCCTTTAGAATACCATTATTACTTACGTGAGGTCTTGAAATACTCACATCAGGTAACCCTCTTAGATAAATAACCATATTAGTATGACCATTATATGCTTGAAAAATAAATTCTAACCAATAATAATCGGATTTTCCATATTTCATAAACTTATAATATTTTTCTTCTAAAGAGTTTTTATTTTTAACACTAACAATAGAGCGTTGTAAAAATTCTTGCCATCTTTCTTCTCCAAACTGTAGTACATAGGGTGAAGTATATAACGTATACCTATCTGATAAATCATTAATAGGAGGGAGTATTCTAACTAGCCATAATTCATCTAGGGTTATAGGATGCTTGTTAGCTGTATGACACTCATATTGTTTGTTGTTAATTAGCTCTTCCAGTAGAACTCCATCATTATCAAGTTTTTTAATCACTTTATAAATCCCCCAGCGGGATTGCTGTGCTGCATTCAACAAGAAAGTAACTATAGAGTCCATACCTAATATTTGATTAATATCTATTACGCATGAAGCAAGGCTCTCTTTATCAATACCACTACACAAATCAAACTGACACCAAGAATTGTATGCACTTATTGATACAGGACTTATAGGAGGCCATGATGGCATATAAGTTTCTTTTGCTTTTCTAATAGTAGTACAAATTTTCTTAAATTCAGGAAAGCAACTTATGGGTTCTATTAAGCATATTCCCAGATCTATAGCATCAGTATATATTTTATGTTGATTATTTTTAGCATTTGATAGATTTCTATCTTTTTTAATCTTAATTAAATTTTTTAAGAATTTTTTTTGTGATTTTACAAATAACTTATATTCTGGTACTGTCCAAAGTTTATTTGGATCTATTTTCTTTAGTTGTGCTGCTATTTTTGTAGAT
>JABSSF010000028.1:0-5561 GCA_013214485.1 Rickettsiaceae bacterium
TTAATGAAAGGAGTAATGAAAAATAATGCTCTTTATTTAGAAGCTGCAAAGATTGTAGAAAACCAAATTAGTCAAGAAATTGTTGATAATTATGTTGCAGAACTTAGTACATACGCTAGAGGTACTAAAGATCCATTATATTCAGTAGAGTTAATGAAAGGAGTAATGAAAAATAATGCTCTTTATTTAGAAGCTGCAAAGATTGTAGAAAACCAAATTAGTCAAGAGATTAATACTCAAGTTGAAAAACTTTGTGACTATCTTATGAATAATGATAATCCAAAATTTGCAGTAGATTACGTGAAGTATCTAAACAAAGATAACTCTGTTTTTCAAAAAGCTGTTGAGACTGTAATGCCACTAGTTGAAATAATAGAATTTGCAAAAGAACATTCACTTTCAGATGATCTAGATGTTGTATCTTTATTAAGAGATGAGGATGAATTAGAACATATGCAAAATGTTGTTACATTCATGAAATATAAAATTGCTTTATTTACCATTGACGAGAACGGCAACATCTTTGATGAGGATGAGTGTCTAATTGAAAACATGGGAGATTTAGCAGATACTTATGATGCCCTTACATACGAAGCTTAATTATTAGAAATAATAGTTTTTCAAAAGAGACATAGTGAAGACCCCTTTTTAGGGGTCTTTTTTTTTGCTCTAATATACTCACTCTCTTCTATAGTAGAGTTAACAGTGCCATATAGTCAAATAACTTGAAATAGAGAGAAAATCACAAGCCTACTATATGTTGGTGTGAGGATCCAGTTGATTTTATTACATATTTTTTTCTGGATTGTATCTTAAAGGAGTGACAAGCCCCACTTCTTTAAAGGTTTATAGATCGTGAATTACAAACTGATTTACCTGAGCAGATGACCCCTTTTTTAAGTTATTTCACTATACATAAAATAATACTTGACATTATTGTCTTGTTGTACTATCATACTAGTACAATAAGACAATGTTTATGACTGATAAAAATGACCAAACTATAGAAGAACTATGCGAGATACTTCTTTTACTAGAAACCAAAGAAGAAGTTTATAATTTTATGAAAGATTTATGTACTCCACAAGAAATAAATTCTTTAGCAGAAAGATGGCGTGTGTGTAAATTATTAGAAAAAGATGATTTATCTTATAGGGAAATTAACAAAATTACTGGGGCAAGTTTAACTACAATAGGTAGGGTAGCAAGATTTTTAAGAAATGAACAAAATCAAGGTTATGTATCTATGTTAAAGAAAATAAAATAAGAATGCTAATATGAGAAATTTACTCACAATATTATTAATAATATTATTTACAACTGTAACAAATGCAGAAGTAATAAAACCTAATAAAAAAGTTTTAATTAGCCAGTTTGTTAAGCACCCAGCTCTTGATATTACTACAAAAGGTATTATTGATGGTTTAGCACAAGAAGGATATAAAACAGATATAAATTTAGAACTACGTGTTGAATCAGCTCAAGCCAATTCTGCATTAGCGCAACAAATTGCCAATAAGTTTGTTAATCAAAATTCAGATATAGTAGTAGGGGTAGCTACAATATCTGCTCAGAGTTTTATGAAATTTGCTAAAGAAAATAAAGTGAGGTTAATATTTAGTACTGTAACTGATCCAGTAAAAGCAAGTTTAGTTAATAATCTCGAGCAACCAGGAGGAAATGTATCAGGAGTATCAAATTTTGTAGAATTAAGACCTCAGCTTGAGTTATTTGTAAAAATACAACCTAAGTTAAAACGCCTGGGTTTTTTATATAATCCTGGTGAATTGAACTCTATAAGCTTAATAGAACGTTTAGAAACATTATGTCCCAAATTAGGCATTACTTTGGTAAAACAAATGGTAAGCAAAACCTCAGACGTTTCACAAGCAGCGACAAAATTAGCTGCAAATGTGGATGCTATTTTTATCAGCAATGATAATACAGCTTTAGGAGCTTTACAAACTATAATATCAACAGCTAATAAAGAGAAAATACCAGTTTATGTCAGTGATACAGATGCAGTGAAATTAGGAGCACTAGCAGCTCTTGGGCCTAATCAATATCAGGTAGGTCTGCAAACTGGCAAGATGATTAGTAAAGTTCTTGATGGTAAAGATATAGGCAACATGGCAATAGAATTTCCTGAGACAACTGACCTTTATATCAATGAGGAAGCAGCAAATTTGCTTCAGTTAAATATTCTAGATGATATAAGAAAGTCAGCTACTAAAATAATTAGCAAGAGTAATTTATGAGCATTAATGAAATAATGATGAGCCTAGAAATAGGGATTATCTATGGGATAGTAGTAATTGGAATATATTTAACCTTTCGGGTTATTGGTTTTCAAGATCTTACTTGTGATGGTAGTTTTGTTTTTGGTGCAGTGGTTTCAGCCTTATTAGTAAAAGGTGGATATAATCCAGCAATATCATTACTAATGGCATTGCTTGCTGGAAGCCTGGCGGGATTTATAACAGGAATAATAAATACTTATTTGAAAATAAGTGAGTTATTATCAGGTATATTAGTAGCTTTCATGTTTTATTCTATTAATTTACGCATCATGAATGGGGTACCAAATATTGCTTTAATTGATGTTGATACAATATTTACCAATATAACAACTTTAAAAATACTAGGTATATTAATATTTATAATTTGTATATTGATTAGCTTTATATTCTTCACAGATTTCGGTTTAGCTTTAAGAGCTATTGGTCAGAATAAACGCTTAGCTAGAAATGGCGGTGTTAATGTTAAAGCTATGATTATTATAGGGTTTAGCTTAAGTAATGGTCTTATTGCACTAGGTGGAGGAATTTATAGTCAATATAAAGGTTTTGTTGATGTTGGCCAAGGACTTGGTACTATTATTTCTGGTCTAGCTGCCCTCATAATTGGAGAGCAATTATTTACCTATAGATCAATTATGTTTAAGTTAATAAATTGTTTATTAGGTTCAATAATATACCGATTATTTATAAGCTTTGCTTTGCATAGTGATGTTATTGGGTTAGAAACTCAAGATCTTAATCTTATTACTGGTTTAATGATAATTAGTGTTATGTATATATCAAGGAGGCGAATATGTTAGCTCTAAAAAATATCAATGTTAGTTTAGGTAAAGATACTAAGCTAGAGCGTCAAGTATTAAACGGTTTGAACTTGACCTTAAAGAATAAAGAATTTGTAGTAATAGTTGGTAGTAATGGCGCAGGTAAATCTACGATATTAAATATTGTATCTGGTGTTACCAAACCTGATTATGGTGAAGTAATATTAGATAATGTAAGCATTAACAAAATGCCACAAAATACCATATCAGGGTTAATTGCTAAAGTGGCACAAGATCCAAAGATCGGTACCATGGAAAATATGACTATTTTTGAGAATATGGAATTTGCTTTAAAACGTGGACAGAATAGAGGTTTTACTTTTTTTAACAAAAATAATCGCAAGCAATTATTTATAGAAAAACTTGCTATTCTTGATATGGGTTTAGAGAATCGTTTGGATGAATTAGTAGTTAATTTATCTGGAGGACAAAGGCAAGCCTTAAGTCTAATTATGGCAATAATTGCTGATTATGAAATTTTATTACTAGATGAAATTACTGCAGCTTTAGATCCTAAAATAGCTGAAAAAATAATGACAATTACTAATAAAATTGTTCGTCTAGAAAACCGCATATGTATTATGATTACTCACAATATGGCTGATGCTATAAAATATGGTGATCGAACAGCGGTACTTAAAAATGGCAAATTTATTAAAGAATGTGATTTACCTGCAAAACAGAATCTATCTCAAGCAGAGCTTATGGAAATGTTGGAATAAGTTTGTTTGTGTTTATGGCAAGAACACTTTTGTTCGTAGCAATCTAGGAAAAAATATGTATTATAATCAAATCTGGATCCTCACGCCAACCGCAGGATGACTCAGGATGACAGGTTTTTATCGTGAACGTATATAAACATTACTTATCTATTTCTTGAGCTATAAGGATTTGCAGATTTAGTAAAGAATAAACGTATAGGCACGCCAGGCAAGTTAAAATCTTCACGAAGTGAATTGGTTAAATATTTTTTATAACTATCAGTAATGCTTGCTGGAGAACTAGTGAAAAACTTAAATGTTGGTGGTCTAGTGTTGATCTGAGTAGTATATTTTACTCTAACCCTACGCCCTAATTTCCGATTCATCGGTAACGGATGGTTTTCTAAAACAAATTGTAACCAATCATTTAACTTTGCTGTAGGAATTTTTACATTCCATAATTTATAAATATCAATACATCTATCTAATACTACATTTAAATGTTTGTCAGATTTATTATTAATTGCTGAAATAAAAACCACAGGTATTCCTCTAATTTGTGGTAAAAGTTTTTCTAATTGATAATAAAACTCTTCTTTATAAGCTTTTTTATCTTCTACTAAGTCCCATTTATTTACTACAATGACTAAAGCTCTACCCTGCTCTATAACATAATTAGCAATAGTTAAATCTTGATTCTCTAAAGCAATTAAAGCATCTAGCATTAGAATTACTACATTGGCAAATTTAATACTGCTGATCGTATCTCCTGTAGACATTTTTTCTAAGCTTTCAGTAACATTAGCCCTGCGACGCAAACCTGCAGTATCAATTAAACTAAAATCATAGTCTTTATATTGCCATTTAGTCTCTACTGATTCCCGAGTAATACCTGCTTCACTGCCAGTTAACATTCTCTGACTACCAAGCAAACTATTAATAAATGTCGATTTACCAGCATTAGGCCTGCCAACAATAACAATTTGTAATTTATCACTAGTAACAGGATCATCAATTTCTGCTCCTGCTTCCACATCTATCTTATCAGCGATAGCTTCATACAGATCAACTAAACCTTGCCCATGTTCTGCAGAAACTGTCACTGGTGTACCAAAACCTAATTTATAATAAGCTTTATCATGATAAAAAGTTTTTTCTGATTTATTAGCTATTATTATGTAATTATCATTATATTTTCTAATTACCTTGGCAAAAAATTGATCTATTGGCGTAATACCATCTAAATTATCAACAATTAAACAAACTAAATCAGCTTCCTTTATTGCTGCAATTGTTTGCTTAATCATTCTATCTTCCAATGCCCCTGCTGCCGCTTCTTCTAACCCTGGCGTGTCAACTATAGTAAATTCCATAGAACCAATTGCACCATCAGCATATTTACGATCCCTAGTTACTCCAGGCTTATTATGAACTATCGCTTTACTTCTTACACTTAAACGATTAAATAAAGTAGACTTACCAACATTTGGTCTGCCCACTAAAGCTATTAATTTCTTCGATACTAGTTTCTTTGTCATAGTTATATTCAAAAAAAACACATTCTACCATGTATCGTTTCATAATAAAATATAAAAAAAAATTAAAAATTAACTAATATTAAATAATTAATATGTTATAATAAAATTATTATTTAAATAAATAAGGAGTTAACAAATGCACCATTTCGTTCCTGACTATAGTAATTTTTATGATCTTATTGAAATTTCAAGACAAAATAT
>JABSSF010000028.1:5571-16918 GCA_013214485.1 Rickettsiaceae bacterium
ATCTCCAGCAAGATTACAGTTAATGCAACTACATAATTGGTTTGATCATAGCCATAACCCAACTAGAAACTCTCATCTTTCAGCGGTAATTAGGGCAAGTTTTGAAATAGCAGAAAGGATTACCCGCCAGTATAAAAAGCCAACTTTTGGCATAGGGTGTTGTGAAATAGATGGTCAAAGACATAGGGTAAATATGAAAACTGTTTTCAAAGATACTTTTTGTCATATACAGCATTTTAGTAAACCAACTTATAAAAAATATCAACCAAAACTATTAATTGTAGCTCCAATGTCTGGGCATCATGCTACATTATTACGTGGCACGGTACAAGATACATTACCACATTTTGATGTATATATTACTGATTGGGTTGATGCTAATCAAGTACCTATTACTAGTGGTGGTTTTGATTTGAACGATTTTATTGATTATGTAATTAATTTTATTAAATATTTAGGGCCCTATACACATGTTATGGCAGTATGTCAACCAACTGTACCAGTACTTGCTGCAACAGCTATAATAGCTGAAACTAAACAAGTCGACGCCCCAAAATCACTTACTTTAATAGGTGGGCCTATTGACGCTCGTGAAAATCCTACTAAACCAAATGATTTTGCTACTGATAAAAATTTAGAATGGTTTGACAAGATGGTAATTACTAGTGTGCCAGCCAATTACCCAGGATATCGACGTCGTGTTTATCCTGGATTCTTACAGCTTGCAGGGTTTATGACCATGAATTTGAAGAGACATATTACTTCCCATGTTGATCTATTTAAAAATTTACTTATTGAAGATAATGAAAAAGCTGCAAAGCAAAAAAAATTCTATGATGAGTATCTATCAGTAATGGATCTAACAGCTGAATTTTATTTACAAACTATAAAAGAAGTATTTCACGATTTCTCTTTAGCTAAAGGTAAATTTGTTTCTCGTAGCCGTAAAGTGAATCTAGAAGCTATTAAAAAACCTGCATTATTAGGTATAGAAGGAGAAAGGGATGACATAGCAGCGATAGGACAAACCAAAGCAGCTCTTAAACTGTGTAAAAATATTCCAAATAGTAAAAAACAATACTACCTACAAAAGGGAGTAGGACATTATGGCCTCTTTAGTGGTAGTAAGTTTCGTAATATAATTGTTCCAGAAATCAAAGAATTTATTTACGCCAATGATTAATTTATGTATTATACTAATTAATTAATTAGTATAATATGTAAATATATGAGTGACGTAGAGAATATAAATCAAGTAGTAACCACAGCAAGTAGTAGTGATTTATCGGTAGTATCATTAATATTATCATCAGATTTAGTCGGTAAATCAGTAATTTTAATTCTAATACTTGCATCCATTTGGTCTTGGGCAATTATTATTCATAAATTGATACTTTTTTCTGGGTTGAAGAAAAAAATCACTGCTTTTGAAAATCTTTTCTGGTCTGGACAAATTCTAGATGAATTATATGAAAAGATTAAAAACACCATCGATGATCCACTGTCGGTTATATTCATTAGTGCTATGAATGAATGTAAAAAAAGTAAAACTACAAAAAGTAATAAATCAGAATTATTAAAGGTCAGCCATAAAGATCGAGTAGTACAGGCAATGTATTTATCCCGAAATCGGGAGGTAGAGGCATTGGAAAAAAAATTAGGGTTTTTAGCCACCGTTGGCTCTAGTGCGGTATTTATTGGTCTTTTTGGTACAGTTTGGGGGATTATTCACAGTTTTCAATCAATAGCTGCTTCAAAAAATACTAGCTTAGCAGTAGTAGCCCCTGGTATTGCTGAAGCATTGATCGCTACTGCAATTGGTTTGTTTGTAGCAATTCCTGCTGTAGTATTTTATAACTATTTAATTTCTGAAGTCGATAATATTAATAATAAAATAGAAGATTTTATTGGTGAGCTTAGCGCTTTATTATCTAGAGCAATTGATGAAGGAAAAATTTAAATAATAATATTATAATAATTATAGTAGTTTATATATGGCAATTAACTTACCCAATCAACATAGAAGATTAAGACGTAGAAAAATGATTAGTGAAATTAATGTTACACCAATGGTTGATGTGATGCTAGTGTTATTAATCATTTTTATGATTGCAGCACCCATGTTAGTAGGTGGCGTAGAAGTAGAATTACAGAAAACAGATCTATCTCCTTTATCTGGTCAATATAAGCCGTTAATAGTTAGTGTTAATAAAGGTGAAGATATATATTTATTAGAAACAAAAATAGCTAAAGGAGAATTAGTTACCAAACTGCAGGAAGTTACTAAACAAAACAAAGAATTACGTATCTTTGTTAAGGGTGATAAGCATGTAGCCTATGGCAAGATTGTAGAGGTTATGGCTGAAATTTACAATGCTGGTTATAAAAAAGTTTCTCTTATTTCAGATATAAAATAACAATGACTAAAGATCAAAATAACGACTTAATTTTTAAGATTTCTGTTATTGTTTCAATCTTATTACATCTGATATTCATCATTTGGTTATATCATGGTGGGGCTGGCTTTATTGAAAAATTTCCTGAGCAAGAGGAGGTAATGACTTTTGAAATGGTACCAACCAGTGAGCTTCGTAATATTAAACCAAAAAAGAAGAAAGTAGAAAAGGAACAAAAAAAAGAGCAAAAGAAAATAACTAAGGAGCAGGCTACAGATACTAAAAAAGAACAACCTAAAAAAGACTTAAAAGAAAAGTCAATTTCTAAAAAACAACCTGATAAAAAAACTCAAGAAGAAGTAAAGAAACCTGCAAAAATAGATAGCAAAGAACAGGAGTCTAAAACTGAAATAGCCGAAATTAAAGAAAAACCAAAAAAAGCAAAGACAAAAAAACAAGCAAAAGAAAAAGCAGACAAAAAACCTGAAACTAAGTCAAAAAAGACGGCTAAAAAGAAACAGACTAAAAATGATGATTTTACAGATTCATTACTTAAAAATTTAGAAAAAGAGCAAAATACTAAACCTAAGATGTTTGATGCTCATATCAGAGAATTCTCACTTGAAGAAATAAAAACTACCTATGATGAAAATTCACCATTATCTATTACAGAAAAAGACGTATTAAGGCGACAAATACAACTAAATTGGTATCCACCTAGCGGGCTGAAAAAATTACATGAAATGCGAGTAGTTATTAATTTAAAACTTTTAAAAAATGGAAACATAGAAGATTCAAGAGTTTTAGGAGTACATTGCCCAAAAGGAGAAGAAGATGGTTGTCGCAAACTTATTGATAGTGCACTTCGTGCTTTAAGGATATCTCAACCTTTACAAGATTTAGATAAAGATAGGTATGATAATTGGAAAAATTTTACTATAATATTTAGCCCAATAAATGTTATACCTTAAATTATTAATAAATAAAGAAGTAAAAAATGAGCTGTAGTGCCTATCTCTTATTCAGTGGGGTATATTTCCTTTTAACATGACCAGTATAAAGCTGTCTTGGTCTAGTGATTTTAAATTCAGGATCTTCCCACATTTCTTTCCATTGTGCCATCCAACCTGCAGTTCTAGCTACAGCAAATAATACTGTATACATTTGTGGTGGGATTTTCATAGCTTGATAAATAATCCCAGAATAAAAATCAACATTTGGATATAATTTTCGCTGAATGAAATACTCATCATTTAAAGCTATTTTTTCTAGTTCCATAGCAATTTCTAATAATGGATTTCCTTTTAATTGTCCAAGCTCTGCAAGTACTTCTTTACAAGTTTCCCTTAAAACCGCTGCCCGTGGATCATAATTTTTATATACTCGGTGGCCAAAACCCATTAATCTAAAAGGATCATTTTTATCTTTAGCTTTTTTGATAAAGGTAGAAATATTATCTACTGTACCAATTTCTTTTAGCATTTTAATTACTGCTTCATTAGCACCACCGTGAGCAGCCCCCCAGAGTGAAGCTATTCCAGCACTAGCACAAGCAAATGGATTAGGTCCTGATGAACCAGAAGTACGAATTGTTGATGTTGAAGCATTTTGTTCGTGATCAGCATGAAGAATAAAAATCTTCTCTAAAGCTTTGACTAATACAGGGTTAACTTTATATTTCTCTCTAGGAGTAGCAAACATCATATATAGAAAATTTTCTACAAAAGAATATTCTTCAACTGGATAAACAAAAGCTTGGCTGATGGAATATTTATAAGTCATTGCAGCAATAGTTGGCATTTTAGCAATAATTCTAAGTGCTGCTAGTTCCCGCTGTTCTTTAGTATTCATATCAATAGTATCATGATAAAATGCTGATAAAGAACCAGTAACCGATAACATTACCGCCATTGGATGGGCTGAATGACGAAAAGCATTATATATATTACGTAACTGTTCATTGACTAATGAGTGGTAAGATATTTTTTTAGTAAATTCATCATATTGTTTTTTATTTGGTAAATCACCATTCATTAGTAAATAAGTAACATCTAAGAAACTACTATTATCTGCTAATTCTTTAATATCATAGCCACGATGACGCAAGACCCCTTCCCCCCCATCAATAAATGTAATAGTAGAAGTACATGAAGCTGTTGACATAAAACCTGGATCATAAGTAAAATAGCCAGTTTCACCGTAGAACTTAGATACATCTACAACATCTTGTCCAACAGATGCTCTTCTAATTGGTAATTTAAAAACTTTACCATCAAGTTTTAATTCAGCAAATTCATTTCCCATATTTATCTCCTTTATATTTCAACTAAGTATAACTTAAGCAGATTATCACAAGTTGCATTATTTTTATAAGTTTAAACATTTGATTATAAAACCTAATAATTATAATGCAAATGAATTTTACATATACTTCATCTAATGTTATAGAAAATATGTCAGTTTAGCACAAAATAAATATATACCCAACACTAATGACAAACTTGTGTTTTAAGACAGGGAATTAAATCATTATCTTTATAAAAAAAACACTTCCATATTGTTTATTATTGTAAGAATTTTTAAATTTTATCCTGTTTTGTATGGCATAAGGAATATAAAGCTAAAGATTACTTAATAAAGCTGAAGCATTTTCATCAGGCAAAAATAAAAGAGTACCACTTTAAATTGTTGATACTCTTTATATCTTATTTATTAAATTTGAAATTCTTTAAACTTATTTATTTCTTACTGTTATTTGAGTAAGAATATTTTTTAAATGAATCTCTATTTAGAATACTATCTAGGTATTTTGCAAGATTTGGATATTGTTTTTTATTTACTGTGATTCCAACCATTTTCAAGTTAATAAAATGTGCAGCAATTCCAATATCTGCTACTGTAAATTTTTCTGCTACAAGAAATTTTTTACCATTCAATTGTTGGTCTAGGAATGCAAATATTTTTGGTATATCAATATTTGTTATTAAATATTGCAATAAATGGTAACAAAAATTTTCTTGCTACTAAATAGAATAATATGTTATTTTTAAGTACTTTAATTTATTAAGGTTAAGTGTTTTAATATAGATTTTTAAGCATGCAAACAACAATTAAATATCCAGTTAGCTGTTGCGGGATAGGAGTACACTCAGGTAGGAAAACGCAACTAACATTAATACCTACTAATAAGCCAAATATGGGTATTATATTTGTTAGAACGGATATTACGGGTATTGATAACTATATTCCAGCCCTTTATTCAAAAGTTTTAGACACTGCTTTAGCTACCTCAATAGCTAATGATGCTAAAGTTAAGATATCTACAATTGAACATTTAATGGCTGCACTACATGGCTGTGGTATTGATAATGTAATTGTTGAAGTAGATGGCCCTGAAATACCGATTATGGATGGTAGTAGTAAGCCTTTTGTTTTCATGGTAGAATATGCAGGGATAAAATATTTCAACACTAAGAAAAAACATTTAAAATTATTGAAAGATATTAGGGTTACTGATAAAGATTGCGAAATACATGCCAGGCCAAGTGATAACACAATGATAGATTTAACTATAGATTATCCAAGCTCCGCTATTGGTAAGCAACAAATGAGATTTTCAGATGTTAGTAAATTTAATCAGGAAATAGCTCCCTCAAGGACATTTGGTTTTCTCCAAGATCTTGACTATATGCAAAGTAAAGGACTTGCTAAAGGAGCTTCTTTAGATAATGCAATTGGTATTGATAAAGACGTAATATTAAATCACGAAGGATTGCGTTATAAAGATGAGTTTGTTAGGCATAAAATGCTTGATTTATATGGGGATTTATATACAACAGGTGGTAAAATATTAGCTAATATAAATGGTTATAAAACCAGTCACTATTTAAATAATCAATTTTTAAGAAAAATATTCTCTGATCCTTATTCCTATTCTTGGGAATAAACCTCTTTCGCAACTAAATTTCTGCTATGGTCATAATCAGTCGATTTATCGGCATAGTGATCGCAAACCGTTATATAATATAGTGTCGAGAGTAATTTACCATCCATAAGAATAATATAGGAACTATTTTTGATCTTGTAATGTTCTCTTACCTTCCAAGGACATATACAAAGACAAATAAGAATAACCACACTACATCAACAAAATGCCAATACCAAGCAGCAAACTCAAAGCCTAAATGGCCACCTTTGATAAAATCTCCTCGTTTTGCCCGAAAATAACAAACAATTAAAAAGATAGTACCAATAATTACATGTAAGCCATGAAAACCAGTAGCTAAATAAAAATTAGCCGCATATACTCCATCAGTCAGTTTAAATGCAGCATGATGATATTCATAAGCTTGCAAGCAAGAAAAGGAAATACCTAATAATATAGTTAAACCTAATGCCTTGACCGTGTTTGGTTGATCATGATGCTCGACTGCATGATGCGCCCAAGTAACTGTAGTTCCAGATAGTAATAAAATTAGGGTATTAATAAATGGAATATCCCAAGGGTCAAAAGTTTGAATCCCTTTTGGCGGCCAAACCCCATCAGTAACAACCCAAACCCCATCAAGAATACCTACAGGAAATATACTCACCGAGAAAAAGGAAAAGAAAAAACCAAAGAAGAACATTACTTCTGACAAAATGAACAAAGCCATTCCAATACGCAGGCCATGCCTTACCTGATCTGTATGATGCTTGCCTACTAATCCTTCATTAATTACATCTCTCCACCAACTCCAAGCACAAAATAATGTTGCAATTGCTCCAGTTGAAGTAATATATATCCCATAAGGATAATCATGGAAAACAAATACTGCTCCTAAAGTTAGTAAAAATAATGATATAGCACTTAAAATTGGCCAAGGACTAAGATCAACTAGATGAAAAGGATGTTGTTGTTTCGCCGACATATTTATTTTAAAACTAAAGTTATCTACATTCTATATTATAAACTCAAAATATGTTTAAAGTCTATAATTATTACACAAATTGCTGTAACTTCTCTAGACATAGTGGGGTGCTGGCTAAATTTAGGAATTTTTCTCGTTCTAGATCAAGTAAATTTTGTTCACTAACGACTTTCATATCGATAATACGTTGCATAAATTCTAATACTTCAATTTGCAACGGAGTATAATCTTCCATATTAAGTTCAAACATTAAATCTAATGTTGGTAGCTGGATATTCGGTTCATTTCGTGACGTTGCCTCTTTTATCGCTATTTGCTTTAGATCATAACTGGTAGCTTGCTCCAGGATATAGTTTACATTCATATTAACTTCACAATTTACCCCATAATCATTAGCAAAGTAATCAGTTGAATTTGATTTGGTTTGATGAATAATATTATTTAAATTTTGATATAGTTTATCTTTACTATCATTATGGCGAATAAACATTTCTTTAACTCCACCCCAGCCTGGAATAAGACCTACTCCAAGTTCAACTAGTCCAGCAGTTAAATTTTGCTGTCCTATAACTAAATCTGAATGTAATAAAATTTCACAACCACCACCAAGGGCTAAGCCAAAACCACAACTAATCACTGGGATTTTACTATATTTTAAACTCATCATCGCTTCTTGACCAAGAATTAGAAATTCTTCAATCTCCTGAAAATTTTTCTCTACAACTTTTTCTTTAAAAAATCTAAGGTCAGCACCAACTGAAAAATTTGGTCTTCTGGGATAAATAATTAACGGTTTATTATTCTCCTCGGCACGGCGACAAGCATCTATTAATAAATAAAATACATCCTTATTCAAACTGTTCATTTTCGAACATATCTCAAAAATATAATAATTCTTAAAAAGTAACATCCTTGCAGAATCATTTTTAATAACTTCCTTAGCAGAATTAGTAAAATCTTCCCCTGCCGCTGGCTTATATGTAGTTTTAAGTTGCTTATTTTGCCCAAGTTCCTTGCTTAAATCAAGGTGAGTTGTCAATTTTTCAAATAATAATTCAAAAGGACCAAACTTCATATTATAACCAAGCTTCATCGCTACATCTATGTTACTTGGCTGCTCGGTTACTGCTGGTGTTAAACTGATAACATATCGACAAAAATCTGTCAAAATTTGCTGGCAAAATTTAGCATATTTATCTTTTGCCGCAAATAATTCTTCTATTGAAGCTGGTATTTCATTTTGAATTATATCTTGATAGGTAAAATTATCTATATTTAATACTTGCTTTGTCTTTTTACTGCCTGATTTGTTAATGTGATAAAATCCTTTACCACACTTTTTTCCAATCATTTTTTGCTGCTGCATTTTAGTAAGTATAGAATTTTCTTGATAAATTTTATGATATTTATCACTTTTTGGTAATGATGCAAGTAACGAACTAGAAATCAAACCCATTACATCATGGCCTATTAAATCATACAGACCAAAAATACCAGTAGATGGAAAACCAAATAATTTACTAAAAATTTGATCAATTTTAACTAAGTCTAACTTTTCATCTAAAGCTTTTCTAACCGTCATTTCTAATAAAAAACACCCAACTCTATTGGCAATAAATCCAGGAGTATCATTACAGGTAACTATAGTTTTACCAAGAAATTTAGTCATAAAGCTTGCTACAATATCTACTATTTGTTGATCATTATTTTTATTAGTTACCAATTCTAGTAATTCCATATATCTTGGCGGATTAAAAAAATGAGTAATAAAAAGTCTTGATCTAGCATTTTTAGGTAATCCTTTTTGTAAGTCAACAAGTGGCAGAGTAGAAGTATTAGAAACAATCGCTGCTCCTTCTTTTAAATAAGGTACTAAGGAATTATATAATCCATGCTTTATCTCTAATTTTTCAATAATAGCTTCAATGATCAAATCACATTCTTTTACTAACTTAATATCATCACGAAGATTACCAACTTTTATATATTTGATTAAATCTGGATGAGATAATGGTGCAGGTCTTTGCTGCGGTAGTCTCTCAATAGCTGACTTGACTATTGAATTAGCGTCTGATGATTTTTCATCAGCTATATCAAGTAATAATACTGTAGTTCTAGAGTTAGCTATCTGAGCTGCAATAGCACTCCCCATTACTCCAGAACCTATAACACAAACTTTTTTAATGCTATTCATGATTATCCTCCTTTAAAATATGTGATGAGCATAGACATAATAAAATTTAAGCAAATATTGCTTTTTCTATTGAACTTAAATCGTGATTTACTAAATCTTTTTTCACTTCTCTGGTAATCATGTCTTTTAATTTATTTTCTTTTCTAATAAACCCTAGCATTTGAGGCTCTGAAACAATAATTAATTCTTTATATTCATTATTTTTATTATAAATACTTGCTATTTGATTAGATGCTTCTTTTGAAGATTCTTGTTGTTCAATCTGCTTGGTTTGAGTGTGTGGATCAAAGAAAGAACCTGGAACAGATTTTTTCTTAGTAAATCCTTGATGTTTTTCTTGCCGGTGATCTGTATCAGCAGCAATATTAAAATCTCCTATTTGTTTAGTAATCTTTAAACCTTGCGCTTCATATAATTTTAAGGTATTAACATTAATAACTGCAATTAATTTCAAACCAAGATTATTTTTCATATTTTCCCTCTTTTTCTATTTAATAATTTAACTAGCATATAATTAAATTATAGTATTTATAGCAGGAAAGTGGAAGATAAATTTAATAAAAATTTTTGTGGAGCATTTTTTCCAGCTCCTGATAAGCTATTTCAAGAGACTTATAATCATTTGATCTTAAAACTAAAGAAGTGCCATGCTTACCATCTTTTTGAAAAGGATAGCTTCCCATAGAAATTTGCGGATATTTATTTTGTAATCTTTGAAATTCTCCAGCTACGGCGCTTTCTCCTACCATAATTTCAATATGTTTGCTTTTTACTACTTTACCTTTCTTCAGCAAAGGTAATACAGATTGCATCATTGAACACATAATTTCAGGAACGCCTGCTAAGACAAAAACATTTTTTACAATATAACCTGGAGCTCCAACATCTGGAATAATTAATTCACTCCCTTCTGGCATATAAGCCATTTTAGCCCGATTATTATTCATTTTTTCACCTCGTAGAGCATAACCTCTTTCTAAAATCTCATAAGCTTTATCATTGCAAACATATTTTAGACCAAAAGCTGTAGATATAGCTTCACTAGTAATATCATCATGAGTAGGGCCAATACCACCAGTAGTAAAAACATAATTATATCTAGCGCTTAACTTAAGTACAGTTTTAATAATAGTACTGCGATCATCACCAATAATACGAACTTCTATTAAATTAATACCTATTTCACTAAGAGCATTAGCTATATATTGAGTGTTAGTATCAGTGGTTCTTCCAGATAAAATCTCATCACCAATAATAATAATAGCAGCAGTATAATTAGTCATATTTTAGCCTTAATTAAACTCAGTTACAAGAATATACAAATGGATCAGAATCCTTATTCATTTTGGGCACATACCCAAGATGAATGAAAAATCTGTTTTTTTAAGACAGTAGATTGAAGCAGTATCAAATTTAAAAACTCTTGCATATTCAGCGATACGAAAGTGTTTTTTAATAAAGATAATGGTTTAATTTTCAAACTTAAAAATCTGGGTTTTCATTCGTCTTGGGTATATAATAACTAAAGAAATATTAAATCACTAATAGATTTAATATTATATTAGATAATAAATTATACATAGTTGGATATTAACACAGTTGTAATTTAATTTTTTATTGATTTCTAAGATTATATTGACATTTTAGCAAAAATCTTGTATGTACGTTACCTGTTATATTGATAATTAACTAAAAATTTAAGTTTAAAATGAAAAAAATTACAAAATCTCTACTATTAGGTGCAGCACTTAGTTCTACTGCTTTATGTACAAGGAAGCTTGCAAAAATAACTTTAATATTTAATAGGTTTTATAATGTAATTCCACTCTCCTTTAAATGACTCATTT
>JABSSF010000029.1:0-4084 GCA_013214485.1 Rickettsiaceae bacterium
TTCTTAAATGTGCCATTACATCAGATCATAGCACTATACTTTTAAATATTAAAGTTATTTTTGCTAGTTTCCTTATAGTATCATATGTTATTTTCTTCTTTTTGTTATGATTAGAATAAAAAGCTGTTAAAGCTTCAATATCATCTCTATTTTCCTTAAAATATTCCTGAAATTCATTTGTCAAATTTTTAGCATTTTCTATAGAACTCCCATCCCACCCTTTATGAGTTAATGTATCTGCATGATTATGAATAATTATTTGCTCTTTATTACGCCTTATATCTTCTAATAAAGCGATAAATTTACCAGTAATTACTTTTGCAGCATTACTCACCAGATTGCTTTGTGTTTCCATTATTTGATCCTTGTTTGGCTCTTCATTATTAGTTAGTTGGTAAAATTCTTTTGCTTTATTATGCACATTATCTATATCAATTGCAGTAAGTAAATTATTTATAATTTGATTAATAGTTACCCCACCAGATTGTTCTTCAATTTTCTTTCTATCAGCATCATTTAGTTGCCTATCAAGTCTTGCTAAGCGTCCTACGAAAGAACTTACAATATTCTCATCACTATTGCCCAAAATAATTTCCATTGCCAAATCTTTAAATAATATATTTGGTTCTGTAATAAGAGGTTGACTTCCAGTTTTGAGGGATTTTGTAACACCTACAGCATCAACTATAACATAGTGAGTTTTAGCACTTTTAGCAGAGGAGCTTACCTTTCTTAAATCATCAAAACCAAGAGTACGAGTTCCCCTTCCTTTCATTTGTTCAAAATAATTGCGACTTTTCACATCACGCATAAATAGTAAACATTCTAGTGGCTTAATGTCTGTACCTGTAGAGATCATATCAACTGTAACAGCAATACGAGGATTAAAGCTATTTCTAAATTCAGTAAGTACTAATTTAGGATTTTGTGTTTTATACGTAATTTTCCTGCAAAAATTATTTCCTTCAGCAAATTCCTGACGTACTGTTTGAATAATATCATCTGCATGGCTGTTGTTTTTGGCAAAGACCAATGTTTTAGGAACTTCTATTCGTTCTGGAAATATTTTAGGTAAACTTTGTTTAAAAGCTTTAATAACTGTACGAATTTGGTCAGGGTTAACAATGCTATAATCTAGTTGTTTTGCGGAGTATTCTTTATCTTCATCCTGAAACTCCCAACGTTTTGCCCTAGTAACACGTTGACGTTTTTCGACTAATTGGTTTGCTTCTATTATATCACCATCCTTAGTACGTTTAGTTTCAATTAGATAAATATCATTACCAACATTTATCCCATCAGCAACGGCATTTTCATGACTATATTCGCTAACTACGTTTTGCTCAAAAAAACATATGTGTGGTCACCTGGTGTTGCTGTTAACCCAATTAAAAAGCTATCAAAATACTCAACTACCGATCTCCACAAATTATATATAGAACGATGACATTCATCAATAATTATAAAATCAAAGAATTCTGGAGGTACTTTATCGTTATAATCTACAAACTTTGGTTTTCTATTGGACATATCCATTTCAGCAGGATTGGTTTCCTCTTGTGAACTATCCAATTTTTCACCTTTAAGAATTGAATACATACGCTGAATAGTGCTAATACAAACTTTAGCTGCCTTGGGAACATGAGAAGATTGTAAACGTTCTACAGTATAAATTTCAGCAAATTTACGATTATCATCATTAGGAATATATGATAAAAACTCTTGTTCAGCTTGCTCTCCAAGGCTTTTAGTATCCACTAGAAAAAGGACACGATTAGCATTAGCATATTTAAGTAAGCGATAGGTAGAAGTAACAGCTGCAAAAGTTTTACCTGCTCCTGTAGTCATTTGAATTAAAGCACGAGGGCGGTTTTCTTTTAATGATTTTTCCAAATTTTTAACCGCAATAACTTGGCAGTTAAAAAGACCTGTTTGGTCAAGTTTTGGAATGTCATGCAAACGCTGACGCAAGGATGTTTTTTCAGCTAACCACCTCTTTATAGTTTCTGGCCTAGGAAAATTAAATATTTCTCGTGAACGAGGTTTAGGGTCACGTTCATCGGTAAACCTTGTAATGATACCAGTACTTTCATAAATAAAAGGCAAAGGATCATTATTACAACACCATTTTAATTTAGATTTAGCATAACTTCCTGATTGCTCTTCTACAGTAGTAATTTTATGTCCCCAATAGTCTGGTTTTGCTTCTAGTATGCCAACAGGTTTTTTATCTAAAAATAAAACATAATCAGCTATTCCTATATCAGTTTTATACTCGCGAAGAACAATTCCTAATCCAGCATTAAAATTTACTTTCTCTTTGTCTTGAACGTCCCAACCTGCTTTTTGCAATAAACCATCAATTTTATTACGAGCTTTTTGTTCTGGGGTTTGGTTTGCTTGAGTCATCTATAAATTTTTCTAGTTTCAACCAATTAAACATTCAATAATTCAAGAGTTGAAATTAATAGAAATTTTAATATTTTGCAATTTTTTTTAACTAAAAATAGAATTTATATAAGTATTTGTTAAGCAACAAGGTAAATACAACAATTTTTTAATTAAAGAGTATAAATTTTAACTTGTGTTATTTCTATACAACAACCAAAAACAATTGAACAATTCTATTCCTATTTTGACTTAAGGTTTGCTCTGGAGCGTAAGCGACAGCGGCGTAACCACCCTTGCCATAATAATCTCATTTGCTTAAGATGTGATTCAATTTGAGTATTTAAATCATTTAGCTGAGAAATAATTTAAGTACTTTATTTAATCCCCACTATTAATTAATCCGACCATTCTTACAGGTGCCTCAGTTAACCCTAATCCCTTTATTGGCAAGGTAAGCACATAAGCACCAATTGCAGGCATTTTTTGAAGATTGGCAACGTTTTCTACAATATATTTATCAGCTCCTAATATGATTTTATGCAATGGCTCGGAGCATCAATGTGCGTACCGATTCCAGCATACATTTTTACTTGCTGAACTCTAAATTTGACTGCAGAGTCACATTCATCATAATCAAGCTTTATATCGTGATTAAAGCCACAGCCACCATCCCATGAAGGTGTTTCTTCGGATAATGTATGTGTAAGATCGATTAATTGATACGGGAATTTATTTTTGGCCATAACTCTCATTTCCTTTGTATTTATTAGTCATTGCATTTTAAAGAATATATCAAAACTATTGCTATAGCTCCAGATGCATGAAGATTGCTACAAATAAACATCCTTTCTGATTTGTGAGGTTCGAGATATTCTTCAAGGATCTTTTTTATCTTGCGATTTAAGCAACCTTATAATTTTCTTATCTGATAATTCACTTATCCTCTTTTCCATAATAATGGTACGTTCCATATCGTAATATTCGTCGCGTAAAGATATATATCCTAGTTTTTTGTAAAAGCCTTCAGCTGTAACTGATGACGGTACAGTTAAACAATCTAAACCTTGTTCTTTGGCAATAGTTTCAATATGCTGTATTAAATAAACCCCAACACCACAATTCTGCTTTTCTGGTAATACAAATAATGAACGTATGTTATTGTTATCAAGGCTAACTGTACCAATGATAAGATTATTCTGTTTTACAACAAAAACGCTTCTTGACTCAATTAGGGCAATTATTTTTTCTGGGGTAAAGTTGGTTGCTACTCGATCAATAATTTCAGGCGAGTAATCTTTGACATTGGTTTTACGAAGGCAACTAATAACCAAATGACTAATTTCACCAGCATCCGAAGTGGTAGCTTTGCAAATGAATAAATTATTATTTGATATTATAACCGCTCCTCAAGTTCAGGATCAGATAGCCACACATGTTCTTCTTTTAAGATATTGAATCTCAACTTTTCCTTGTCCACACCCAACTCAGGAATTGGGGCAAGTAAACTCTCAGTATAATGAATACCTAAAAAATCGATTCCGTGTTCTTCGCAAAATCTTTCTACTTCTTCAAGATATTTTATCTGATCATCGATAAATATGATTCTTTTAAATTTTTTATCACTGCTTTTTAGTACAAGCCCGAGTACCTCACCCCGTGACAAAAGCTGTAATTGTTCCATCTGGAGGTCCAC
>JABSSF010000029.1:4094-16851 GCA_013214485.1 Rickettsiaceae bacterium
ACCTCACCCTTGTCGCTAAGCGCTGTAAGAATAATCCCAGAAATTACCATAGTAGTTCCACCATTTTCAGTTTTATGAGATGTAAAACTAATATCTTTATTAAACGGTGAAAGGTCAACAAACGAGATTTTAACTTGCTCCAGCTCTTTTAATCTTCGTTTTTCCATTCTTTTGATTGTACCAAAGTTACCTGTCCACCATGCAGTCAAAGCAGTAGTTGGGATTTTTGCATCTCTTAAGAACTCAAGAAGCTTTGGCATATCTTCATTAACCAACTTCACTTCTCTTTTTAGGAAAAAATCCGAAAACATCACTCGGACTTCTTGCTTGCTTTTATTTTTTGATATTTCTTTTTTTAGGTCTTTTCTGACTGGACTCCGAAAGTTAAATTCATCTGTTGGCGAGATTAAGACATCGTCTACATCGAATAATACCAAACTATTTGTTGATGCTAGTCTCGTTACCTCTTTTTTTAAGGTGGCAAAACTATTTGCTTTAATAATCTCAGCATAGCTATTTTGCACTCCAAAAACAAAAAAAGTGATAGTTAAAATAGTGATTTTAATGTAGTTTATATTTATATTCTTCATAATTTACATCCTACGATTTTTCGAATAAAATTTAAGTAATTGCAGGTCACAATGATTTCCTCATTGGAAAACATACTTTGGGAATTATAAGCAAATTCTATATTTCTAAATCTAGCTTTTTCTAGTTGTTGTCTTATTTGCTTTTCTGTGCGAAAAGCTGCCAATTTACACCTAATGCTATACTATTAGAATTCATTATACAATCATCCGCTATAAAACTCAATCAAAAATATAAGTAACAATTTTATCTCAAGGGGATTATACAGGCTCTATAATCTAGGCTTCTTTATTCAACATCTCCAAAATAGAATTTATATAGATATTTATGGAGCAACAAAGTAAATACAACAATTTTTTAATTGAAAAGTATAAATTGTAACTTGTGTTTATTTCTATATAACAACTAAAAACATCTGCAAATTCTATTGCAATACTGATTTAGGGTTCGTATCCCGTAACGAAGACGGGCTATTTAGTTTAATGTATATTATAGTTATTTTTTTAGAATCATCCAATAATAATATGTACGTTGGTTTTAGTGGTAACTTAAAACAACATTTTACAAGATGTTTAATTTCCAACTGTTTAATCTCCAACAATAATAATTGTTGATTCATCATTTTCAGTTGAAGCTTTATATGTATGCAGAAAATAATTATCAATAATTTCAATACATTTTTCCACACGCTCTAAAGTTGCTGATTTCTTATGAGTAGTTTTTTCTTCTTTTTTATTATTATCATTTTTTGATGATTCCACAATATCTGTTTGGTCTTGCTTTGCCCACCATATTTCAGAGCTGTCATCAAAAAGAGTCAAAAAACCATCCATGTCTTTAAGAAAACTTGTTGCAAGATACATCTTTCTTAAAGCTTTAAAAATTTTATTAAACTTTAGATTAATATATTTAAGAGAATCATCGTATGAAAGGTTTTTTTCATCCAGCTCGATTTCTAATTTTTTATATTTGTTTTGTATTTTCTCTAAGTCATCTTCTGATATATTCTGTGCGTTATACGTTCCTTGTTTTTCACTATTCTTTATCATGACTTCCCAATCTTCTATATGCTGCTTTCTGAGAAGTAACTGCTTTTCTTGATAGAACATATTCATGAAATCTAAGTAATATATCATTAGATGTGGTATACCTATATTATCTATAGGATTAATAAAGTAGGAAGTTAATGTTGACTGAAAATCGCTTATCAGTGCTTGATAAATTTCTATTGAATTACTTTCTAAATTATCATCAGACTTTATAAAATGTTCCTGAACAAATTCTTTGTTGTTGATACAAAAATCATGCATTAGCGCAACTTTATAAATACCAGCAAATGCAACTTCTATAGCTTCATTTTAGCAGGCATAATCAATGTTATAATTAAAATCGTAAACGCTTTTTTTTTGCAAATTCATCTAATTCAGTATTTACTGCATTGAGCATTTCAAAAACTATTGTAGAAAATATTTTATACTCTGTAGTAAATTGATTTAATGAATAAAGGTTATTTTCTAACTCAACTAGGTTAATAAATATTTTATTTTTACTAGAGTCCCAGTAAGCTCCAGTTTTTGTTTTAGTTTCAGTGAAATCTATGACTACTTTGCCTCTTATTTTTTCTGCTTCTGAAACCAATTTTTGTAAGTATTTACTACTTTGAAAGGATTCCTTGACTACATTAAAAATTCTATTAAAGTTTGAATTTGGTTCAATCTTCTTATTATTGTTATCAGTGTGAATAAACGTTATATTGGAAAATATCCCATCATTATTTTTTTACTGTCCTGATAAATCTGTTGCTTTGTTTAGGTTGTTTAACTTAGTTTTTATAATAAATCCTGTAAATCTTTACATATAAAATATGTCATTTATTTAATAATAGTCGTTGTATTTTAATGATTTTTTTGGTTATTATGAAAATGCTAAGAAAGAAGATTCTTAAAAATGGAACTATTATATTTTTCGAATGGATCTGAATAAACAAAAAAACTATAAAAGTAAGTAAAGTCTTAAGCGGAATCTGAATTTTTATTAGGAGTTTTTGCTTGTTTGTGGTTTGAGTATTTCAGTGTTTGAAGAATATTTGGTTTCTTCAGTAGATATAGTATTAGTACCTGTTGTTGTAAAATTAATATCACTACCATCTACGATTGTTAATAAACTATCTACGGCTTTTAATGTTTTAGACATAATCTGTTACCCATAAAATTAATTGCTAGAGTCAACCCTTGCTCTAGTATTTTTTAACATATAGTTGTTAATTTTTAGAGCCAATCATTTTTCTTAATGAATTTTAGTAATAGTGTTTTATGACTTAAGTTCAAATATGTTAGGTAATTAACTTAGTGAATAAGATTTTATTTAACCAACCAAAAACAATTGGACAATTTTATTCCTATTTTGACTTAAGGTTCTTATCCTATGCCGTATTCCCCGCCAAGTGGTACAATTGGTTAATTTTACCAGTTCACTAGATAAGGAAAAGCCCAAATGTACTTTAGCACTCCGCTGCCCCAGAAAAAGGTTCGAGAACATGAACTTCAATAATTGTTTTTTTTAGAAATTTTTGAACCCTTAAAAGTACCATAGGCTTCATTAGTAATGGTTTATAAGCTCTAGCAGCTTTTTAGAAAATTTATCGTTAATCTTGTCATAAGTTTATGCGAATATCGAAATTTTAAAATATAACTTTAACTAACCAAAAATAGATAGCAAATGGTAAAATTCGTAATATTTTAAAAATAATAGTTAATTTTTTCGGGAAATGTATTTCAAAAGATTTTTTTTGTATTCCTTTTATAATAGCAAGTGCTGCTTCTTTTGAATCCATAATAAATGGCATAGAAAATTTATTTTTGTCTGTTAATCTAGTTTTGACAAAACCTGGATTAATAACTTTAACATCAATGTTACTTTTATCATACTCACATCGCAAACTTTCAGCAAGATTTATAATCCCTGCTTTAGAAGCACTATATGGCTGGCCATTTGGTAAACCGAAATAACCTGCTATACTTGCACATAAAACTATTTGCCCTTTTGATTGTTGTTCCAAGATTGGTAAGGTGAAATGGACAATATTAATCACTCCTTTAAGATTAATATCTATAATTTGACTTGCTTTATTAATATCCATAGAGTTACAAGATGTTGGTTCATAAATACCAGCCATAAAAATAACCCTATCAATTTTTTGATATTTTGTTGTTATTAATTTAACTGCTTTTGCAACTTCCTTTATATTACTAATATCTAAAGGTAATATTAAATGCCCTGACCCTACCAATTTTTTATTAACCAGCTCAAGCTGATCTTTTGATCTAGCAGAAAGAATTATACTAGCACCACTTGCAGCTAAGCTAATAGCTAAATCCTTACCAATTCCAGCACTACAACCAACTATCCAAATAACTTCTTCGGTAAAAATTCCAGACATAAATTTATTGCCACTAATTATTGTTTTTGTATAAAAATAGTAATTTCTGCAACAGTAAAGCCAAATTTTTTCATATAAGAACGATTAACTGCAATACCATCATTCATCTGCCACATCCAATCATCAAATTTGATCCGATATGTTGAACCATCAACAGGAACATCCATTACATATTGCCATTTAGCAGCATTACCAACTGTTTTACCTGTTGCTTTACCTATTATATCATCAGCGACACCGCTATAATTACCATCTGCTAATTTGGTTATAGTCCATGTTCTAGTTTGTGTTTTACCACTATAAAATTTAAATTCTTCATATAGCTTGCAAATATCACCTTGCCAATCACCTTGCATTGTAATATCAAATCTAGAAACCACATTACCACGCCAATCCTGGATGATTCCCCAAGCTTTTAATGAACCATTAAAATATTCCATAAGATCAAAATTTGGTTTCTGATCTTTGTAATTATTAATATTTATCGCCATACAACCACTAAGTAATATTAAACAAGAAACAAAATATAATAAATTTTTTAAGATTTTCATTTGCTATTAATTTTTTGTGCTAAAAAGATAGATAACAAAACTGCAATAATTTTTATTATACAAGGTAGTAAAGCATAATAAAAGCTAAGCCAATATAAAGAGCTATAGTTATTTTCACCTCCTGGCTTAAATGCACTTAATGAAAGAAGATATAAAATACTACCGCTTGCTATTGCCAGAGCAAATTTCATTAAAAAAGCTAATATGGCAAAGTTAGTAGTAGTAATTTTTTTATTTTGATCTGATAGATCAGCAAGTATAGATGGTGGTAGAGCTAATTCACCACCTAAGGCAATTCCTGATAAGCAGCAAATAATTCCATATTCAATAGCTGCTCCCTTTTGCAAGAAAAACGCCCAGCAAAAAGTAATAATTGCAATAATCATTGCTAGATTCCAAGCTGTTAATTTACCCATTTTTTTAGCTAAGATTTGCCAAATTGGCATTCCTAATGCTCCAGAAAGAAAATATAATACTAAAAATAAACCACTCATATTTTCAAGAGCAAGTATATCTTCAATAAAAAATAATACTAATATAGAAGGAATGGCTGAGGCAAAAGAACTAATAAAGACAATGAGATAAAATATTGGTTTACTAATTAAAGCAGTAACTATATCATATAATCTAACTTTTTTCTTATCTATAATATCAGCTGCTTTTTCTTGGTAACTATTATACCAACTATAAAATATAGTACTACTTATAAGGGTTACAAATACAAATATCCAAGTATAATATTGAAAGGCGATATTAATAGCAAAATATTTCTGTAATATTGTTGGAGCTGCTGAGGCAGCAATTAATCCAAGCAAACCAATAGCTTCTCTTCTTGTTGTAAGGTTGGTTCTAATTAATTTATTATCGGTAAATAATGCTCCTAAAGCATAATAATTTATGGTAATTATACTATAGGCGGTGGTTGCTAAAAAGATAAATATTGCAAACCAAATAAGTGGTGAAAATAGTGGTTGAGAAAATAAAGCAAATACGGAAATTACTAATAAAATAATAGCAAAGAAAATTATCTTTTTACGATAATCACTATATTTATCACTTAATGCCCCTATTATAGGATCTAAAGCAGCATCAATAACTCGCAAAAACAATAATATAGTCCCAATTTTAGCTAAAGAAATATCATAATATGTTGAATAAAAATGTGGCGTATGAATATATACAGGTAGTCCTACAAAAGATAAAACTAAAGCTAAAGACGAATATTTAAGGATATTTAAATTTAATTTATCCATTAATCTATTCCTAATAATTTTTCTCGAAGCCTTGGTTCAGAAGTTTTATTTGATAACCATATTGCAAAAAATTTCTCAGTAAATTCAGCTGAGTTTATTTGACCTATAAATTTATTGTCATGATAAAAAATACTATTACCATTTGTAAGGGCAATAGCTGTTAACCTATCCTGTTTTTTGATATCAGGATATATATTAACTAATAACTCATACCATTTTTCAAGATTTTGTTTATTCTTATAACCTTGTTTTTGCATTTCTTCTATAGTTCTTTTGGCAATTGATTCCTTGCTAAAAGATCTAAAATATTCTATTGATAATGCATAAGGTGGATTGCCATTATATTTACCTTCTTTAGCATAAAGTGAAGCTTTGTAAACACTAAACATCCAGTATCTAAGTACCCCACTACCAACTAACTCAGCATTTTTCACCGGATCATTAATTATTTGCGGCGTTGCAAAAATTGTGGTTGTAAAAAAAATTATACTAACAAAAAATAAGGCTTGAAAAAATTTTATAAATGCTCTAATTGCACTTGCATAACATTTGTACGTTCTACTTGGAAACAGGCTGAGCAGCTGGCTAAGTAAAAATTCCATATTCTAATAAACCTATCATCAAAATTCATCTTCTTTATTTGATTATACTGTAAATTGAATCTATCGAACCAAATATCCAATGTTTTACTATAATCTTTTCCAAATTTATAGATTTCTTGCACTTTAAGACCATGTTTTTCGGCTAAATTTTCAAATATGCTTTGTGAAGGTAACATCCCACCTGGAAAAATATAAGTTCTAATCATATCAGCACCTTTGCTATATCTATCAAATAAATTATCATCTATTGTAATAGTTTGAATTATTGCTTTACCATTTTTAGCTAATAATTCTTTTATTTTACCAAAGTATAATGACCAATATTTCATCCCTACTGCTTCAAACATTTCAATTGAAATAATATTATCGTATTTTCCTTGTTGCATACGATAATCTTCTAATGCAACATTTACATTTTGAGAGTATTTTGTCAGCCTATTTCTAGAATATTCTAATTGCGATTTTGATAAGGTAATTCCTTTTATTTGATAATCTCCATGATTCATAGCATGATCCATAAATCCACCCCAACCACAACCTATTTCAAGTAAACTCCCACTATCATTAATATTATCAATTATTCGCTGATATTTATTACATTGTGCTTGATAAAGATCATCTTTAGCTGAATTAAAAATTCCTGAAGAATAAGTCATTGAATTATCAAGCCATAAATTATAAAAATCATTACCTAAGTCATAATGTTTCTGAATGTTATATTTACTTCGCCTTAAAGTATTAGTATTAATTAAATAAATAATTTTACTAAAAAACCGACCAAATATATTACTTTCAATATAAGAGCCAAGGGCATGATCATTTCTTAAAGCAAATGTTAGTAATTCTTTCAGATTAGTAGTTTCAACTATTTTATCACGATATAATTCAGTAAATCCTATATCACCATAAATCACTAACTTTGTTAGAATTTGCCAATTATGAATTTTTAAATCAGCATTTTCTCCGTTATAACTACCAATAAATTCATATATTTTACCCTCTGGCGTAGTTAATTTTAACGACCCATATTTTATTTTTTCTAGTGACCATAAAAATTTTCTTACAAAAAGATTCTTTATCATTTATTTATTCTTTTTAATTATTGTACTAAGTTTAACTTTTAACTGCCCAGGCTTTTGGATATATTTTATCCCTTTTATAAATAATTTTAATGCTTGTAGGTGAATCAAGAAAATAGTTTTTGCAGTAATCAAAGGATAAAAAATAAAAGCATATAGCAAATTAGTCGTATTATAAGGATAGAGCTTTCCTATCAAAGAAGTAACCAAAAGCTTTTCGTCTTTAGAATTAAAATAATTAATCCAGATCCCAACTTTATCTTGCTCATAATTATAAGAAAAATTAAATTGATAGCTTCCTTCTCTTTTTATAAAAGGAGATACATGAAAAATCTTTTTAGTTACTATAATATCTCCTTTTGTTATGGTAGTTAAATCTTTCTTAAAACATAAATAATTATGACTTTCACCAAAAGTATTTCTCACTTCAGCAATAACCGCCTTTAGCTGTTTATCCTTGTTTAAACAAAACCAAAAACTAACTGGATTAAAAACATAACCTAACACCCGAGGCATTGCCATTAGGATTACTTCGCCTAATTCTATTTTAATATTATGTTTAGTAAGAATTTCAGTTACCCATTTGGTAAAATTGCTTTTAGGAAAGTGATCTTGCTGATAAAAGCTAAGTATAGCAAATTTATTTACTCTAAAGAAAAAATTACGTGATAGTTCCTTTATTTTAGTTATCGGAAAAAATAAATAATAAGTTCGATAATTAAATTGATTCACTTTAGGAATTAATCTTTTATGATAAACCCTGCCAAAGAAAATTTTTAAACTTGCCATGGTAAATCTACCTCTAATTTTTTTGCAATATTTACAGCACTTAACAAACCATCTTCATGAAAACCATATTTATTATAAGCACCTGCAAACCAACTATTATTCTTACCTTGAATAGTAGCTAATTTTTCTTGAGCCTTGATTGCATTTAAATCAAATAAAGGATGTTCAAATTCGTATTCATTAAATATATCGCCCTGTTTTATCTGCTTATTTGGATTAACCGTGACAAATATTTGTGTTTTACAATTAAGTTTTTGTAAATTATTCATCCAATATGTCAAAGTTAAATTATCTGGTTTTTCACTTAAATAAACCCAACTAGACCAACAAGATTTCCTTATTGGCATAAATTTATCATCTTTATGCAATACAACTTTGCTACGCTGATATTTAATATTTTGTAGAATTTCTAATTCAGCAGCTTTTGGTTTTGATAAAATTTGTAATACTTGATCAGAATGACAAGCAAATATCACCTGATCATATTGTTCAGATTTACCATATTCATCGATTATTGTTACTCCTTGCTTATTTCTTATTACTTCACTAGCAGCTCTTGAAATGTGTATCTTATCTACAAAAGATTTTGTCAATTTTTTAACATATTCTTTACTTCCTCCTAAAATACTATACCATTGTGGTTGATTACTTATACTAAGCAAACCATGGTTATCAAAAAAAGTAATTAAACTATGAGCTGGAAAATCTAAAATTTGCAATGGTTTACAGCTCCATATAGAACCAGCCATAGGTAATAAAAAATATTCTCTAAAATATTGCCCTAAATTTATTTTATCCAAAAGTTCTTTAACTGTCATATTTTTTTGAATAGTAATTTTTGCCTGACGATAAAATTTGAAAATATCTTTAAGCATTAGCCAAAACTTAATATTAAAAATATTGCTTTTCATCGCAAATATACTATTTAAATTTTGTGTGCCATATTCTATAGAGCCTTTCTTTAAAGAAGCACCAAAAGACATGTTACTTTTATTATATTTAACCTTTAGATGATCTAATAAACTTGTAAGATAAGGGTAATTTTTTTTATTAAAAACTATAAACCCAGTATCTATAGGAACTAGTTTTTTTTCAACTTCTACCTCGATAGTTCTGCTATGGCCACCAATATAATCATTTTTTTCATATACAGTAATATCATGTTTTTGTGTTAAAATATAAGCTGCTGCTAAACCAGAAATACCCGAGCCAATAATTGCAATACGCATGAGATTATTAAATGTAATTTAGAAATCAGGTTGATTATAAATAGTTATCCTGTCTGCACAATTAATTAGTAAAAAATGATTTCAGTAAAATAACTATTTAGATAAAAAAACATCATTATTACACCGAATTTAACTAGAAAAACAATGAATCGTCATTAAATATTAAAAAATAACTCATCATACTTATATAATTTAATTTATAAAATATAAATAAGTAGTGAGATGAATTTTTTAATCACAGGGGGAACAGGTTTTATTGGTAATCAAACAGTAGATTTTTTTAGTAACCAAGGACATAAAATAACTATTTTAGTACATAAGAATAAAGCCATAATTAACAAATCTAATATAACAGTAATAAATAATCTATCTGAAATAGCAGCAGGTTTTCCTATTGATATAATTATTAATCTTGCAGGAACTCCTATCAGCAAAAAATGGACTAAATCCTATAAAGTAGAATTAATTAATAGCCGTATAAATACTACTAAAAACCTAATTAATGTAATTAGCAAACTTAAGAACAAACCAAAATTACTAATTAGTGCTTCAGCAATTGGCTATTATGGTTCACATAATGATAATCATCCTTTAACAGAAGATGCTAAATTCCATGATGGTTTTACGCATCAACTCTGCAAAGCTTGGGAAAATGAAGCTAAAGAGGCAAATAAATATGGGGTACGTACGTGTATTGCTAGATTTGGTATAGTACTTGGCAAAAATGGCGGAGCTCTTGAGAAAATGTTATTACCATTTAAACTTGGCCTTGGCGGGAAAATTGCCAGTGGTAAACAAATTTTTTCCTGGGTTCATCTGGAAGATGTAATCAGAGTATTTGACTTTTTTATAACTAATAAAAATACTAAAGGAATATATAATGTTACAGCACCAGCTCCAGTAACAAATGAAGAATTTACTAAAGCTCTAGGAAAAACACTAAATAGATTTACTATATTAGGAATGCCTGCTTTTATTATTAAAATATTATTTGGTGAAATGGGTGAGGAATTACTATTAAAAGGACAATATGTAGTGCCACAAAGATTAATCGATGCAGGTTTTAAATTCTATTATAACAATATTGATCAAGCATTAACAATGTTAATAAATGATCGTAAGTAAGTAAATAATTATTTTTTTAACACCATCTCTAGGTTCTGTTGACATAAGTTTTCATTTTTTTGGGGTATAATAAAGCAAAATGTAGTACCTTGTGAATTATTATCTTCTTCATTATTCTTTGCGTTAAACTTTTCCTCTAAGAACTCCTATAATTTGATTTCTGTATTGATTTAGGGTCTGTATCCTATACTGTATGCCCCGTAAAGTGGTACAAGGTACATTCTTGAGACATGGTATACAGTTTTATCTCAAAAGAATTGTTAATATGTTTCAACTATGCCTCTTTATTCAAAACTTCCAAAACTTCCCTAAAACTATTTAAACCAGCTTCTAAATTATCAATAATTTCTGCAGCAAGCTCATCAGGTTCAGGTAGATCATCTAAGTTTGTCAGATTTTTGTCTTTTAACCAAAAAACATCAAGGCTTGTTTTATCACGAGCAATTAATTCTTCATAAGTAAATTTACGCCACCTACCATCGGGGTTATTTTCTGGATTCCATGTTGCAATACGTTCATGTCTGTTTTCTGGATTATAACATGCTATAAAATCCTGCAAATACTCAAAATGCATGGCTTTTTTCTTTAATGTATGGTGAATATTCGTTCTATAATCATAATAGTGATTTAAATTGTCTTGCTTTTTTTTCTGACTTAATACGATCTAGTAAGATACTAGCAGGTTCATCAGTTGGATCTTGCTTTACAAGCTTACCGGAAAAGGCTTTTTTTAGAATAGATTGACGCAAGACTTCCAGTTTTTGCAAGTTTGTTTCTATCTCTTGTTCTATTTTGTCAATTACTGAGAATCTAGATTCAATTTCTGCTACTATTTTTTGTTGTTCTGTAATTGATAAAAATGGTACGGGTATGGATCTAAGGTTATTTAGATTAATACCTAGTACTGTTGTACCACTGGATAATTTTATTACTTCCTTTTTCAAAGATTTAAACAAATAATGAATGAACAGTGGTTCAGCTTCAATTATTGGATTAATAATTTTTAAATCTTGATTTATAGCTGTTTTAATAGAAGAAATTACTGTTTTACCTGGTGATATTCGTGTTATCAAGATAACATCATTTGGATTAGCAAGATTTGCTGAGCTGTTTTGCAATCCCTTATCTGTAATAGAGTCAATAGTGTGTAATAAATGATTTCCTTTCATATCTTTCACTGAAGCCCATGGTAAATTACCATTCCAGTATGACGACTCTTTTTTACTAGGTGTTCCTCCTCCCGTAAAATTGAACAAATCGCCTACAGTCGAATTATATTCAAATTTACTAAACTTGTTTTTTAGTACAGTTTCCCGATAAACACTCAATTGCTCACTAGCGGTTTTCAGGTTTTCATTCCCCTTATCCAACTTAGAAAACAACTCTTCAATTTTTGCTATAATACGTTTTTGTTCGTTAAAGGGAGGAATGGTTACTTTAGTGTCTTCGAATTTATTTTTAGTAATATGTACCATACCTGAACCATGAGTCTTAGTATAAAGTTTAGTAGTAATGTTGGTTAGTAAATAATAAAGGAATTTTTTATCTATTCCACTCTTAGGCTTAACCTTAAAAATATGTTGATTAAGCCAAGCATCTTGTCCCTCCCAAATATATGCACCTAATGAAGCAGACCATGCAAAAAGTAATTCACCATTTTTTACTAAATACTTATTTTCAAATTTTTTAGATGAACAATTATATATTGTGCTTCCCTTATTAAGGTTTTGTATGCGAATTATTGGTAAACCATTTTTTTCCCATTCAGAAGGCTTAAAAGCCCTTCCATTGATATAATCTGCAATTTCTCCAATTGAAGAAGGTACCCACTTTGTTTTCTGAGTACCATTAACATTTTTATTTACCATACGGTTAAAACTTCATTAATTTCATCAATCAGTTTATTCATATCTTCTCCAAATAGATCATACATTTTTTCTATACCACCTTTACCATCAAATGGTGTAAAACTCAAGTCATTTAATTCTATGTGAAATGCAGGGCAATTTAAAAGTCACAACCAAGAATTGCAAAATCTGCCCCTCGTGCTACTATCTTTTCAGTAATCTCTTGGTGAGTAAATGCAGCATCAGCCGTAATAA
>JABSSF010000003.1 GCA_013214485.1 Rickettsiaceae bacterium
ACAGTATAGTCTTTTTTTTCTAGTAAAGCCCAAGCGTTTTAAAGCATCCCATACGCAGCTGATTGTTACGCCAAAATAGTTAGCATAATCTTTAATATATAAATCTGGATTAATTGTTACGTATTCCTTTAAAAGATCAGGGTTCAGCTTTCTCCATCCCCTTTTTAAAGGAGCATCTTCCAAATTACCATTCTGCTCAAGCATATCTAGCCATTTGTTCAGTGTCACTACTGATATTTCAAATAAACTACATGTTTTTGATTTATTATTGCTTTTTTTATAGTGAGCAATTACACGTTTTCTGAATATTATTGGATATTTCTTTTTTCATTGAAAATCCCATATTTATATTCATTTGTCAAGTGAAATTACTATAAATCAACTCCTGAGCAGATTCAAGCAGCAATTATGACTATTAAAGATTATGCAGAGGATCTAGTTTTATTGGGATTACATAAACATTGTATATTTAAAAATAATAAAGTTCAAAATATCCTGGATAAAGCAAGCAAGAATTTAAAATAGCTTTCCCACAATAACCAGAGCTTTTGTATTTTATACTCAAGCTAATTAACTTATGTTTTTTCTTAAGATTGCTTTACTAAGAAAGGATAACATGTTATCCTTTCTTAGTGAGCACTTCTAAGAAAGGATAATTATGCAAAATAGAATCGGCAAATTCATTACCAAGAAAGTTGCAGGTGAATCTTATAAAATTTATATTCCACCTAAATTACCATTACACTCAGGGATAGATTTAAATCCAATATCTACTTTAATTGAAAATGCCGCATTCTTTCTATCTCAATTAAATAGCATAGCTGAATCAATACCAAACACTAATTTATTTGTATATATGTATGTACGTAAAGAAGCTTTGTTATCAAGTCAAATAGAAGGAACACAAAGTTCTTTTTCAGACCTTATTCTCTTTGAGCATAAACAAAAACCCCAAGTATCATTAGATGATGTAGAAGAAGTATCTAATTATGTTAAGGCAATAAATCATGGAATTAAAAGACTTAAAAAGGGTTTTCCACTATGTAATAGACTAATATGTGAAGTTCATAAAATTTTATTATCTGGAATTCGTGGTACAAATAAATTACCAGGAAAATTTAGAACTTCACAAAATTGGATTGGTGGGACTAGACCTGGTAATGCTATATTTGTTCCCCCAGCACCAGAATTCTTACCAGAATGTCTGTCAAACTTAGAAAAATTTTTACATGATAATACTTATCCAGCTCTAATTAAAGCAGCTATTACTCATTTGCAATTTGAAACTATTCATCCATTTTTAGATGGTAATGGTAGAATTGGTCGTTTACTTATTATTTTATTACTAATAAATGATGGTATAATTGAGAAACCAATTCTTTATCTTAGTTTATATTTAAAACAAAATCGTAGTACTTACTATAATTTACTACAAGAAGTTAGAACTAATGGTACATGGGAAACCTGGTTAGAATTTTTCTTAGATAGTATCATAACATCCAGCAAACAAGCAATTCTTACCATAAATAAAATTAATAACTTATTCACTGTTGATCTACTTAAAATAGATAAGCTAGGTAGAGCTAGTCATTCTTGTAGAAAGGTATTAGAATATTTACAAGAACTACCACAAATTTCTGTACCAACATTATCTCAAGCTCTTAATATTTCGGCACCAGCAGCTAGAAATGCTTTGAATCATTTAACGCAGCTTGATATAACTCAAGAAATAACTGGTAAAAAAAGAGATAAAATTTATGTATATAAAAATTATCTTACTTTACTAGAAGATGGAACTGAGCCTTTATCACTCTAAATCGGAATAAATATCATCGAAAAGCAACTATTAATAAAAAAAACTTTATTAAATTTTAGTTATATTATCTTTTTATTTATTTTCTTACGCATACTGATACATAATTATAAATAGGAAACATTTTCTAAATAAATTAACTTTTATCAATCAGTATGTTTAAATTAAATGATTTAATAGATAAATTTAAGAATAAGAGTGATACTACTATAGTAAAGGAAACATCTGATTCGACGACGGAATCTAAAAATTCTGTACAAGTGGTTCGTAACTGGTATGAAGAACGATATGATATTATTACCGTTCAGCGTAACATAGCATTATTATTATTAGTTATTCTTTTATTATTATCTATAGTGGCAATAGGTTCTATTGCATATGTAGTAAATAGTAAGCGTTTTGATCCTTTTGTCATTCAAATAGATGATACAACGGGCATGGCTAAGGTTGTTAATCCTTTGGAATCGTCAGTTTTGGAAGGTAATGAGGCTTTAGCAAAATATTTTATCAAACGTTATGTAATTTCAAGAGAAACTTATAATCCTGTAGATTTTGGTAAATCAGCAAAAAAAATTGTAAGATTATTATCAACTAATCAAGTTTATTGGGAATATCTTGGTTATCTTAGAAATGAAGAGACTAATCCAGCCATTAGATATGGTCAAAAAAATACTACCTATTTATTAGTTAAATCATGGTCGAAATTAGATAATAGAAAATATATTCTTAGATTTTCTATTAATGAAACCACAGGTAATAGAAGTGTTTTCAATAAAATAGCCGTAGTAGAATTTGATTATGTAGCCATGGAATTAACGGAGAAAGAACAAGATATTAATCCAATTGGTTTTCAAGTAACAGGATATAGGGTGGACGATGATAATAGTTAGAATAATATTATTTTTAATCATAACATTAGCTTTTACTAAAATAAGTTATAGTTATTATACAGATGAAGATATACCAATAACTACAGATAGTAGAATTAAACATTACATATATAGTGAAAATGAAGTATATTTATTAGTGTTACATGTTGGGTTTCAATCACATATTGAATTTGCTAAGAATGAAACTATACAAAGCTTGATTCCAGGGGATACTTACGCATGGAAATTAAATCCTATTGGTAATAGATTATTCATAAAGCCAATGGAAGATAATATGCAAACTAATATAACTATTATCACTAATAAAAGAACATATCACTTTGATCTATCTTCAGTGCAGTTGATTGAAGGGCATGAAAAAGATTTAGTATATGTAATTAAGTTTCACTACCCAAGAAAGAAATCCAGGTAATTATGGAAAAAGAACAAAATACTCCAGAGAATGAAGAAGTTGTGCAAAATGAAGAAGCTGTACAAGCAGATACAGGAGAAATGCCTGAAGTTGAGCAGGAATTGTCTAAAGTAGCTTCTAACCCTAAGCAAAATTTAATTATTTTAGGAGTAGTTGGAGTAATATTCATTTATTTAGTTTTCAATTTATTCATTAATTCTGATGAAGAAGATACGACAGAAATTAAAGTTGCTGCTCCAACTAATGTATCTAGGCCAGCGCAATCGTTAGATGATAGTGATATTCCACCAATTCCAACATTGCCAACACCACCTGAAATTGAAGATCCAAGCGTTGATGCTATAGAACCACCTCAGTTAACTCCAGAGCCACCACCTGCGCCTGAACCAGTGGTTCAAGCACAAGAGCCAGCACTTTTACCAGATGCTAAAAGTGATAATTTATTGCCACAAACGGCAAAGTTAGAACCACTTTTGCCACAAACAGGACAAAGTAATGAAACTGCAAGGCAAAGACGTGAAGCAAAGCGTAAATCTTCCATTATATTAGTTGCTGGAGCAGTTCCTAAAAAAACTCCAGAACAAATAGAGCAAGAAGCTGATTTTAAATATCGTGGTGATATGAATTTAGTTTTAGGGCAAGGTAAATTAATAAATGCAGTTTTAGAGACTGCAATTAATAGTGATTTTGGTGGTGAAATTAGAGCTGTTGTTAGTAGGGATGTTTATTCCGAATGGGGAAGAAATATCTTAATTCCTAAAGGTTCTAGAGTGTTTGGCACCTATTCTGCTGGAGTTGATAGTGGTGGTTATGGCCGTATATCCATTACATGGAATAAAATCAATCTAATTAATGGTTATAGCGTAAAGTTACAAAGTCCAGCTGTTGATAATTTAGGCAGAGCAGGAACTCAAGGAAGAGTTGACGATAAATTCAAAGAAAGATTTTCAAATGCAGTGTTACGTTCAGCTTTTAATATAGCTTTAGCTAGAGGGTTGGATCAAATAGTTAAACCACAAATAAGTACTCAAGCTGCAGCATCGCAATCGGCAAATGCCTCAAGTATTCGTAATATTGCAACAGCTATATTTGGCGAAGCAGGTAAAACTGATGCACAGAAAAGAACAGAAATATGTGCTAGTGTTTTAGCAAATATTCAAGATACTACTTCTTCAGCTTTTAATACAATTAATACAGCTTGTAATGATCTGAATGCGGCAACTGGAGCTACAGATGCAGAAAAATTAAACTCATTGATTAATACTATAAATTCAGCTGCAGATTCTTTGTTAGTAGTTAATAATACCCAAGTTGAAGAAACCAAAGCACAAGAAGCATCTAAACAAGCATTTACTGATGTTAGTGATGTGGTAAAAGAATATATTGAAGAACAAGAATTTAAGCCTACAATTACCGTAGATCAAGGTACTCATATTAAAATATATGTTAATAAGGATTACAGATTTCCTAAGGCTGCTGTGCATAAATCAAGGATAGTAAAATGAATTTTGCTGCATTAGAAACCTACTTACTACCGTTTAAAAACCTTTTCGATGAAGAAGGAGTTAATGAGGTTATGGTTAATACGCCAGGTGAAGTATGGGTTGAAAAAAAAGGCGATCAAAGACTTGAAAACGTTCCAGAATTAGATCTTGATCATTTATTAGGACTTGGTAGATTGGTGGCTCAATCTACAGATCAAAAAATTTCTGAGGAAAATCCATTACTTTCAGCAACTCTGCCAAATGGTTATCGTATTCAGGTTGTATTTCCACCAGCATGTGAACCTGGAACAGTTGCTTATGCAATCAGAAAAGGTTCAACTATGAATCTAACCTTGGATGAATATGCAAAAATGGGAGCTTTTGACGATACGACAACCGAAGAAGCCGTTAATGAAGATGATAATATCTTGTGTAAATATTTAAAAGAAAAGAAAATTAAAGAATTTATTCGTCATGCAGTAATTTGTAAGAAAAATATTATTATTAGTGGTGGAACTTCAACAGGAAAAACTACTTTTACTAATGCTGCTCTTAGTGAAATACCTGAAGGAGAAAGGTTAATTACAGTTGAAGATGCAAGAGAAGTATTATTAAATAAGCACCCAAATAGAGTTCATTTATTAGTATCGAAAGGTGGTCAAGGTAGAGCTAAAGTTAGTACTCAAGATTTAATAGAAGCTTGTCTTAGGCTCCGTCCTGATAGAATTATTGTTGGTGAATTAAGGGGTGCAGAAGCATTTAGTTTTCTTAGAGCAATAAATACTGGTCATCCAGGATCAGTATCTACTTTGCACGCTGATGCTCCTTCAATGGCTATTGAACAATTAAAACTTATGGTAATGCAGGCAGGACTTGGTATGCCACCTGAAGAAATTAGAAATTATATTCTTTCAGTAGTAGATGTTGTTGTACAATTGAAAAGAGGTGGTGGTGGCAGGCGTTTTGTATCAGAAGTATATTTTAAGGGGTTAAGCGAGAAAAATGGGATTTAAATTAACTTTAACAAAAGCTAGAAATATTTTTGGACATTTAGTTATCCACCCATTTTTTATATATTGTACAATATGGTTTAGTGGAGCAATTATAGCTCTTATTACTAATGAATCTAATGCTATTGGTATTAATAATGATGTTGTAGTTGTTGGTTATAAATGGCTGAGTTGGATGTTTAGTGTCTGGGGAAGACTTGACATGACTGCTTATAATTATTTAAAACTAAAACTAATCTTAGCGGCAACATTACCTGCTTTATTAATGATAGCTATTTACATGAAAAATTTTACAAGAATAAAGAATTTAGAGTTTTTCACTCCAAAAGAATCAGTTTATGGTTCTGCTGCTTGGGCTTCTAACGCAGATATCGAAAGAGCAAACCTACGAGCAAAGCATGGTATGTTACTTGGCCAAGATGATACAGGTTATTTTGTTGCAGACGGGTTTCAACATGCTTTATTATTTGCTCCTACTGGGTCTGGTAAAGGTGTTGGTTTTGTTATTCCAAATTTATTATTTTGGGATCATTCCGTAGTAGTTCATGATATCAAATTAGAAAATCATCAATTAACTAGCGGTTGGCGTAAGAAACAAGGCCAAGAAGTATATGTTTGGGAACCTTCCAACCCTGATGGCATCACCCATTGTTATAATCCTATTGATTGGGTCAGTAGTAAACCAGGGCAAATTGTTGATGATGTACAAAAAATTTCTAACCTAATCTTACCAGAAAAAGATTTTTGGAATAATGAAGCACGAAGTTTGTTTCTAGGAGTAGTTCTATATTTAATTGCCGATGATACTAAAGCAAAATCTTTTGGTCAAGTTGTAAGAACTATGCGTAGTGATGATGTCGTGTATAATCTTGCCGTAGTACTCGATACTCTGGGTGATGCTATTCATCCAGTTGCTTATATGAATATTGCTGCATTTCTACAAAAGGCTGATAAAGAACGTTCTGGTGTAATTTCAACAATGAACTCTGGTTTAGAGCTTTGGGCAAATCCTTTAATTGATGCGGCCACTGCAGCTTCTGACTTTAGTATTATGGAACTAAAACGTAAAAAAACTACAGTTTATGTTGGATTAACCCCAGATAATATCCAACGTTTACAAAAATTAATGCAGGTATTTTATCAGCAGGCAACTGAATTTTTAAGCCGTAAAATACCAGACGAAAAAGACGAACCTTATGGAGTGATGTTCATGATGGATGAGTTCCCAACCCTTGGAAAAATGGAACAGTTTAAAGCAGGTATTGCCTATTTCCGTGGCTATAGAGTTAGACTATTCTTAATTATTCAAGATACCCAGCAACTAAAAGGAACTTATGAAGATGCAGGTATGAATTCCTTTTTATCTAACTCAACTTTCCGGATTACTTTTGCTGCCAATAACTATGAAACAGCTAATTTGATTTCACAGCTTTGTGGTAATAAAACTGTAGAACAAGCATCTTATAATAAACCTATATTCTTTGATTTAAATATTGCAACAAGAACAAAAAATGTTTCGAAAGTACAAAGAGCATTGTTACTTCCACAAGAAGTAATTCAACTACCTAGGGATGATCAAATAGTATTAATTGAGTCTTTTCCACCTATCAGATCAAAGAAAATTAAGTATTATGCAGATAAGTACTTTACAAAACGATTATTACCGCCTACATTTGTACCTACTCAGGAACCTTATGATCCAAATAAAGATAGAAGTAATCAGGATGAGGCTGAGGCGAAAGTAGAGGAAGCATAAACTCTACTTAAGTAAAGTTAATATAGGGCAAAAAAATGCGTTTAGGAATAATTGATATTGGCTTTAATGCTATTAGAGCAGTTGTTTATCATGATAGTAGTATTGGCGCTCCTGAGATATTTAATAATAAGTTTAAGAATGATATTTTAAGCTTACTTGAAAAAGAAGATCTAAACATTAAACATCAAACATATTTATCATTACAATATATCACTCACATATTTGCTAAACTATCTGTTACTGAAGTGAAATGTGTAGCTACAGCTGTACTTAGAGATCACCCTAAATCTGAAGAGTTTATTAAACATATCAAGGCTACATATGATTTAAACATTGAAGTGATAAGTGGCGACAGAGAAGCTTATCTTACTGCCCTTGGTTTAACTTCTGCCATTTATAACACAGACGGCATAGCTGCAGATCTAGGTGGTGGTAGTTTAGAACTTGCAGAAGTTAATGGTAGAGAGATTAATAAACTTGGTTCATTAAATATTGGTACAAAAGTTATCAATGCAAAGAAATTAAATAATATTGATCTTATTATCAAAGTCATTACAGACGAATATGGTGACTTTCAATATGAAAATATCTATATGATTGGTGGAGCTTTACGTTTCATTGGTAGATTATTTTTGGATTATGTCAATTACCCAATTAAAAATTTACATAATCTGACTATAGATAGCAAGGAATTTGCTGATTATTTAGAAAAAATACAAAATCCAAATACCAATAATGAAAAAAATAATAAACGAAAAATCAATTATAATGCAGTTATTGTAACCAGTGCAATGATTCAAGTATTTAAACCAAAGAATATTATTATTTCAACATTTGGCTTGAAAGAAGGAGTAAGATTTGAGTTATTAACAAAGGAAGAAAAGCAAAAAGATATTATTTTTGAGAAATTAAAACAAGTTTGTAATTGTGATACGACAAAAACAGATTTTGATAGCTATATTAAAATAATATCAACCTTATTACCAAAAGAAAATAATGTAGATGATATTATTAGATATACAATAATTTTGACATCGTTACCTAGATATTTTGACCATACCTTGCCGCCAGTAGCTATTTCTAATTTTGTATTATATTCAGAAATACCATTTCCTTATTATATGCGAATAATGTTGGCATTAATTTTATCATATATGTCTAACTTTAAACCCACTACTGAATTAATTAAACTTTCAAAGAAAATAATTAATAAGAGAAATCATCAGATTAGTCAGATAATTGGTCATACCATGCGTATTGCAAAAGATGTAGACGGTGCAGAATTTACTACCCCATCTTTTTCTATACAACAAAAAGATGGATTTCTAGAAATAGCCAGTAACGATATTTTACCACGCCCTATATTTGAAAAAGTATGTGATCGTTTAAAATCTATTGCCTTTATTCGTAAAGCATTTTATTCTCAGAATAATGATGGAAATAATCAATAAGAAATAATTAAACGATGTTGCATAATACAGAAAATTCTTATGGCCTTATTACTAGACTACTTCATTGGATTATAGCTTTAATGATTCTAGGCTTACTTGTAGTTGGTTTTACTATGGAGAGCATGGAACCCTCTGAGCAAAAATGGCAATTATACGGTTATCATAAAGCTACGGGCTTTTTTGTTTTTACTTTAGTTGCTATACGTATAGTTTGGCGTTTGATTAATGTAGAAGTATTACTACCAAAAGATATTCCACATTGGCAAGCTATGGCCTCTAAAATAACTCATTATTTATTATATTTATTTATGTTCTTAATGCCTTTTAGTGGCATAATGATGAGTCGTTTAGGTGGCCATAACATTAATGTTTTCGATTTGTTTACTATACCAGCAGCAACTAAAAATCCAGAATGGGCTGGTATTTTTCATAAAACACATGGTCTTGCAGCATATGGTATATCTGCTTTTATATTACTACATATTGGAGCAGCACTATATCACCATTTTATCCGTAAGGATAATGTGTTAATGCGGATGATAAAGGAATAGTTTTTAAGTTATTTTACAAAAATTTGTCATATCTGGATTATCATGTCACCATAGGTAACTCGTGATGACGGTTTTCATTTTTCTTGGACACTAGTGTGCTTTCGCAGGGATGACAATGTGGATATCTTCTAATAACCTTCAGATTAGCAGTAACTAGTTCAATGGTAGCGGATAAACCGCCTTCAACCAACTTGTCATCATCAAATAGTTACTTCAAAGAATTATAAGGCTTAAGAAGATAATGAAGAGATATAATATAGAGAACCAGAATAGTTTTTTAGCCTTTGCTAAATTATCATCCTTAAATAAACAGATAACATAATATAAGAAAGCAGCATCAAAGATACTAGCTATAATTAAATAACCGTGACCCCCCATATTATATATATATGGCATGATTGAACTTATTAATAGTAAAATAGTATAAAATAAAATTTGCTTTTTAGTATAGGTAAAACCTTTAACAGCTGGCATCATTGGTACATTACAACTTTGATAATCTTTAGTTTTAAATATTGCTAGCGCCCAAGAATGTGGCGGAGTCCAGAGGAAAATTATCATAAATAAAATTATGGCTTCTATGGAAATCTCACCAGTTACAGCAACAACCCCAATCATTGGTGGCAGAGCTCCTGCAACGCCACCTATTACAACATTCTGGATCGAATTACGCTTTAACCACATCGTATAAATGAAAATATAATATAAGATAGTAAATAATAACAATCCTGCTGCAAGAAAACTAACACAAAGTGCCATCATTAATACAGACATTACGGTAAGAACAATGCCAAAAGATAATGCTTCATCAGCCGCTATTTTGACTTGAACTATTGGTCTTTTGCGTGTTCTAGTCATAATAGCGTCAATATCACGATCATACCACATATTAAGCGCTGCTGCTGCTCCTGATCCAGTCGTTACGCACAAAATAGTAGCAAATGCAATTACTGGAGAAATAGTGCCTGGAGCTAAAATTATCCCACAAATAGCTGTAAATACTACCAAAGACATTACCCGAGGTTTCATCAATAAGAAATAATCCTTAACCGAAGATGAGTCCACACTATCTGTGCTAGATTGCTCTAAATTTACTTTACTGCTTTGAGTTAAAGTTACTGATTTTTGCATCTTAATTTATTTGTGGTTGTTTATCATAACTATGATAATTCGGTGGTGAAGGAACAGTCCATTCTAAAGTATCAGCACCATCACCCCATTGGTTATCAGGACATTTTTTGCCAAATTTCAAAGTATAAAATACGATGAAGACGAAAAAGAATGCAGCACCCATTGAAATATATGAACCATAAGAAGAAACCATATTCCAACCTGCAAAAGCATCAGGATAATCTGGAATTCTGCGTGGCATACCAGCTAGTCCTAAAAAATGCTGTGGGAAGAATGTTAAATTAACCCCGATAAATGTTAACCAAAAATGAAGCTTACCCATCCATTCTGGATACATTTTTCCAGACATTTTGCCAAACCAATAATAAAAGCCAGCAAAAGCAGTAAATAATGCACCAAGTGACATAGTATAATGGAAGTGGGCAACAACATAGTAAGTATCATGCAATATACGATCTATCGCTGAATTTGCTAAGATAATGCCAGTTACACCACCAACTACAAATAATAAAATAAAACCAACGGAAAATAGCATTGGAGTTTTGAAAGTAATCGAACCTCCCCACATCGTTGCAATCCAACTAAATATCTTTATCCCAGTAGGTACAGCAATTACCATAGTACCAGCAGTAAAATATATTAAAGCGTTATAAGATAGACCAACTGTAAACATATGATGCGCCCAAACTAAAAAGCCAATAAAGCCAATAATTGCCATTGCAGCTACCATTCCTGTATAACCAAAAATTGGTTTACGTGAAAAAGTAGCAATAACCTGGCTAACAATACCAAATCCAGGAAGAATTATAATATATACTTCAGGATGACCAAAGAACCAAAATAAATGCTGGAATAATACTGGATCACCACCACCTTCTGGGGTAAAGAATGAAGTACCAAAATTACGATCAGCAAGTAACATAGTAATTGCCCCAGCAAGTACAGGTAAGGCTAATACCAACAGAAAAGCTGTAAGCAATATTGACCAAACAAAAAGTGGCATTTTAAATAATCCCATCCCTGGAGTACGCATATTAAATATAGTAACAATCATATTTATCGCACCAAGAATAGAAGACATACCTGCTAAATGTAGACTAAATATTGCCATATCAACAGCTGCTCCAGGATGCCCTACTAAACCACTTAATGGTGGGTATAACGTCCAGCCAGTACCAGCACCACCATCTATAAAACTAGATAATAGAAGTAAAGTAAAAGATGGCGGGAGTAGCCAAAAACTAATATTATTCATTCGAGGAAAGGCCATATCTGGTGCACCAATTAATAACGGTACAAACCAATTACCAAAACCCCCAAAAAGAGCTGGCATGATCATAAAAAATACCATGATTAAAGCATGAGCAGTAATTAATACATTATAAAATTGATGATCACCACCAAGAAAATCAGATCCTGGATGGGCTAATTGGATACGAAATAGCACCGAAAACGCCCCACCTATTAATCCTGCAATGATGGAAAAAATAATATACATAGTCCCAATATCTTTGTGGTTAGTCGATAATATCCACCTTTTTAAACCTTTTGGCGTATCATGCGTATGATCAGTCATATTATTTAAAATTTCTTAGTTAATTTTATTACTTATTATTATTTTCTGCTAATTTAATTTTTGACAAATTATAATAACTATTATTACTGGCAAATTTTTCTTTAGCTTGCTCAACCCAAGCGGCAAATTCTTCTTTACTAACAACTTCAAGAGCAATTGGCATAAACCCATGGTTAACACCGCATATTTCAGAACATTGACCGTAATACACCCCCCTCTTGCTGACTTTAGTCCAAGTTTCATTTATTTTTCCAGGTACTGCATCAGTTTTAATACCAAGGGCTGGAATAGCAAAACTATGGATTACATCTCCTGCAGTTATTAAAAATTTTACAGTAGTATTTTCTGGAATAACTATCCTATTATCTACTTCTAATAATCGAAGCTGTCCTGGCTTTAATTCATTATCTGGGATAATATTACTATCGAAAGCAATGTTCTCATGATCTGGATATTCATAACCCCAATACCATTGATAGCCTACAACTTTAATAGTCATTTCTGCAGGCGGAATTTTTTCGGCAAATTTTAAAATACGAAAAGAAGGAATTGCAATAATGATCAAAATAATAATTGGAATTACTGTCCAAATAACCTCAATAGTTATATTATGTGAAAATTTTGCTGGAACTGGGTTTCTTTTTGCTGAAAAGCGAAATATTACATACATCAATAAAAAGAAAACAAAAGCTACTATTGCTACACTAATAACCATTAAGAAATCATGAAACCACACTAATTCTTCCATTATCTCGCTTGCCGCAGGTTGGAAATCCATTTGCCAATCTAAGGGATAAGCTGCCTTACAATTAGAGCCAATAAGTAGTAAAAATAATAGTATTAAAAATCTTATCATTAGATATATATATTTATTTTATATTTAAAACTTATATCATAAAAAATATAAGGACTAATAAATATGATACACTTTTATCTACTTTTAAGCAAAATAAATCAAGTGAAATTTACTAAACCAACTATTTATTCTTAAATCTAAAGACCAGAATAATACAGTTTATACAAAAATTCAGATTTGTATTAGCTCTAAGCATATTTATGGTATATATGTCGCTATTTTATACCATTTTACAATTAAGAATAATGGTTAAAGTTAAAATCCCTTGTTATGCAGTTTAACAATTGTGTATATTAAATAAATATAGTATCATTGTTTAACTCAATTAAAGTAATTATAAGGAGATTTTTATGTCCAGTATGTTCAAGAAAGTTTTAGTAATATTTTTTGCTATGACATTACTATCAGCTTGTGCTTCAAAAGAAGTAAAACAAGGTAAGTATGATGATCATTCAGCGCATATTGCACAATTTGAAAGTAATGAAGGGGACAGAGTGTTCTTTGATTTTGATAGTGCAGCACTTACTGAAGCAACAAAAGACAAATTAACACAACAAGTAAGATGGTTAAATATCCATAGGTTATTTAACAGCATTGTCATTGAAGGACATTGCGATGAAAGAGGAACAAGAGAGTACAATTTGGCGCTTGGAGCACGTAGAGCAGAAGCAATTAAAAGATACTTAATTGCAGAAGGTCTTGATGCTGACCGTATTGTAGAAACTGTGTCTTATGGTAAAGAAAGACCAGCTGTAATAGGTAATAATGAAGCGGCCTGGAGTAAAAATCGTAGAGGTGTAACTTCTATTAGAGGTATGACTTCTGAATAAAAAAGTATATCTTATACGATTTTTAAAAGCCGGTATGCCTCCTTGCCGGCTTTTTTAATGCCCTTTTTTTGAGTTTAATTTCAAAAAACCTTTTTCAAAACTTGTTTCTGGTAGTAAATTGGTAGGGGTTTTTAACACACAGAACTGCAGTGTATTTAATATATGAGGATTCAAGTATTAGAACGACACAGCAAGACGCAGCAGAAATCCAGTTTCGAAAGAGGTCTAAAAAAGGGGTATTGTTTTTAAAAGTAGAGCTGTAATATTTCTTATGTTTGATCAAATTAAAATAAAAAATAATCATCAAAAAGCAAAGTCAAATATTGCTAAGGCAAAATTTTTTCAATTTATAAATGATGATATCATTGATCGCCTTGAGCCGGTAGACAAGAAATTTCATAAGGTCTTAATTATAAATCATAATCCAGAATTTATAGCAAATATTATCAAAGAAAAACTACCTACTAAAGAAATTACTTATTGCCTGGATTATCAAAATTTAGATTATCAAACTAATTATTTTGATTTGATTATATTTCCTTTTGGCTTTCATTGGGTAGAGGATATACAAAAATTTTTAATTAATGTTGTTACTATTTTGCATAAAGAAGGGATATTTTTTGCTAATTTTCCTGGAGGAGGAAGTCTGCAACATTTACGTCGCATTCTAATAAACTTGGAAGCAGAAGCAAAAAGACCGCATTATGCTCATATTTCACCTTTTATTCAATTTAATGATATAACTCCGTTATTACAGCAAGCAGGATTTCTTGAGCAGATAGTAGATATGGAAAAATTAGAGCTTGAATATGATAGTCCTTTAAAATTAATGCAGGCTATTAAATCAGCAGGAGAAGCAAATGCTTTAGATAAGGCCTGTGCTTATTCAATTACACGTAAAATATATCAGGATTTACGTGAAATGACAGCAAATAAATTTATAGATCATATTAACTTGATAACATTTCTTACTAGTAAAACTAAAAATGCAATCAAGTTAAAAGCTAATTATTTTAATCCCGAAAGTATTATAGTTAAATAACTTGAAAAAGGGAACGAACCGTTCATATATGGAATGCCATGATAAAATCAAGTAGAAAAACTGTCATTATTGTAAAGGTTACGTAATTCGTTGACAAGATTGATCAAACTTTTTTAGCGAAAATAATCACACCACCGAGTTTTTTCTGTTTTAACATTTCTAGAATATGGTGATAATGTTTATAAATAATGTCTAGTTCTTCTTTACTAAAGCTGACAGTTGTAATTAATTCTTGTTTAGTATACAAAGTATCTAGCAAATCCTCGCACCATTTAATATATTGATCAGAAACATCAACTATTTCAATTACTTCCCAACCAATTACACGGAGTAATACTTTTAATTTCTGCATATTAAGTGGATACATTTCCTCACCAGCGACATTTTTAAAATCACCTTGTTTGAGATCAAGAGCCGTATAATCAAAAATAGCCAGCAAGCCATTTTCTTCTGTAACATTCTTTATCTTTTGTAATAATTCTACTTTATCTGGAATTTCACAAGCAACATTAAACATATATACGAAAGAAAAAAAATCTTCATCAAAAATATCTGGTATATCTAAAGCATTAGCCTTGATGAAATTTATTGATGGATATTTGCCTTTAGCATAATTAATTGATTCTTCATCTAGATCAAGCCCCCAAATATTTCGAAAACCACTTTCTTTTAAATAATTTGTTGCTCCACCAAAGCCACTACCAATATCTAGACTATTTCCTCTTTTTATTTCTGGTATAATATTTGCCGACTTACTAACTACCATATCCGTAGCCTCTATACCACCAAGATGACCACAAGCACCTTCCCCTATTTTTTTGTATAATGTCTTAGTATCTAGATCTACTGTTGTCTTTACTTCTTCACTATCGCCCCCACCGCCTGCTGCATAGCTAGATAAAACTCCATTACAAATTAATAGTAATGTAAATAATATTCTCGATATAATTTTTCTATACATAAATCCTTACTTTTAAGTGCTAGTATAATTTATGGTAGCTTAATTTATTTATAGATTCAACTAATCACCTTCTTCCACCTTGCTATTAAAAAATTCAGTGCTAATTTTTACTCTTAAATATATTGCTATTTATTTATAATATGATAATGTTTACTAACAGTTGCTTATAATAATAAGGAGAGTTCATATGAGTAAAACTGGAGCAAATACACCAAATATGATACGTAATGATGAAAACACACTAAATATTATAGCTGTGAGAGACGCTGTGAAAGACACTACACAAGATAATGGTACTAACGAAATTATATCTACAGTACAACAGACAGAACCACAAAATATGTCTAATTATCTGGAATTTTTTTTACATATTCATGATGTTACTTATATTAAAAATTGTTTTGAATTTAATAATAATGGTATTAATTTCTTCATTAAAGGCCTTACTAAAGGTGATTTTGCTGAGTTATTATAGCTGATCTAAAAACACCCCTAAATAGTAAACCACCTTTGCTAATTAGAAAAATACTTGATTTCAATTCAGAATAGCAGCAAACTCTTAAATGGTGTTGTTTATGATGTTTTGTTGACACGTCATATATGGACGCCAATGCTGTAAAAGTTAAGTAATTCATTGACAGGATAAAGCCGTCATCACGAGTCACCTGTGGGTGACGTGGTGATCCAGATTTGTTTTATGACATATTTTTTCTGGATTGCTATACAAACTTCGTTTGTTCGCTAATAGCGCTCCTTAACAACAAATTATTTAACCTTTACAGCAATGACGGATTTACAAGTAATTAATTAAGTATTTTATCTAGAATGGAACTAGCGATAATTTTAAAAGCATTATTCTCCCTTGGTGTAGTATTTTTTGCACTTTATTTTATCTTAAAAATAGTCCAGAGATATACTAAACTTGGGACAAATCCTAAAGGCAAAAAAGGTAATAAAAACCTGGCCATTGAGAATCTAGTCTATATCGATGAAAATACTAAATTAGTAAATATTAGTAATAATAAACAGACTAATTATATCATAGCTATTAGTAAAAATAATTTAGTATTGATTGATAAATATAAAACTAATCAGGAATAATTATGCGTAAAGAATCTATTATCTCACTAGTTGTTCTATTAATATTTATATTATTACCAACTCCAGCTTTTGCTGAAGAATCTTTTGCTGAAGAATTAGATAACCTGCTTAGTAGTGGATCGATGACTAGTCGTATCATGCAGCTATTTATGCTAATTACGGTACTGTCCTTAGCTCCTGCAATTTTAATCATGACTACTTCCTTTGTTAGAATTGCGATAGTATTCTCTATTCTCCGTTCTGCACTGGGCTTGCAGCAAACTCCACCAAATCAAGTGTTAATAAGTCTTGCACTTTTTCTCACATTTTTTATAATGTCACCAACATTGGAGCAAGCTTATGATGAAGGTCTGCGTCCTATGCTTGAGGAAAGTATTACTGAAGAAGAGGCTATGCCTTTAATAGTTGATCCATTTAAAAAATTTATGGTTGGTAATACAAGAACCAAAGACCTTGATTTATTTATATCAATTTCTAAGGTAAAACCACCAAAGGAATTATATAATTTACCACTAAATGTGGTAGTCCCTGCTTTTCTAATTAGTGAATTAAAAAGGGGATTTGAAATAGGCTTTTTGATATTTTTGCCGTTTCTAATTATTGATATAGTAGTTGCTTCAATACTTATGGCAATGGGTATGATGATGATGCCACCAGTAATGATTGCTTTGCCATTTAAAATAGTATTCTTTGTTTTAGCCGATGGTTGGTATTTGCTTGCTGGCAGTCTAGTACAAAGTTTTACGATGTAATATATAGGAGATTAAATATGACTAATGAAATAACAGATGAAAATTTTAAAGAGCAAGTACTAAATTCCGAAAAACCAGTACTTGTTGATTTTTGGGCAGAATGGTGTGGCCCATGTCGGATGTTAACACCAATAATTGATGATATTGCAACAACTATGTCTGATAAAATAACTGTATATAAAATGAATATTGATGAGCATCCTAAAGCTCCAACTAGTTTAGGTGTTCGTAGTATTCCGACTATGAAATTATTTAAAAATGGGGAGGTAGTTGATACTAAGGTTGGGGTGCAAAATAAAAATGCCCTTGAAGAATGGATTAACTCACTAATATGAATAATCAAGCATCAATAAATATTGAAAATTGCATTGTTGATGGGATTGATACTATTAAAAGAGCTGCAAGCTTAAAACAAATTTTTGTTAAACAGCAAAGTGGGTTTTCAACAAGAATACCAATCCTTCAAAATGTTAGTTTTTCTTGTAAAGCAGGAGAAAAAATTGCTTTTATTGGTAATAATGGCTCAGGTAAAAGCTCGTTGTTAAAAGTTATTGCTGGAATTTACCCACCATTATCTGGGAAGATAAAAGTCAATGGTAAGGTTACAGCGATAATTGAAATGGGGTTAGGATTAGAACCAGAGCTTACTGGTCGACAAAATATCAAAATTCTAATGTTATATAATAATATGTTAGATGCTTATAATAAAGAGTTAGAACAAAGTATTATTGATTTTTCAGAATTACAGGAAAAAATAGACTTACCAGTAAAAACTTACAGTTCTGGGATGTTATCACGCTTATCTTTTTCAGTCTCTTTATTTCAACAATCTGAAATTTTATTACTTGACGAAGTTTTTGCTGCAGGTGATCATAATTTTGTTGCAAAATCATTAAACTTTTTGAAAAATAAGATTAATTCTGTACCAATTACTATTTTAGTTAGCCATCAAGAAAATATTATTAAAGAAAATTGTAATCGTTGTGTTTTAATGAAAAATGGTCGGATAATCGCCGACGGTAAGACTGACGAAATCTTAGCAATTTATGAAACAGGTAACTATTAATGTTTACATATTCATTTTTAAAAAAATATTGGCAATCAGTCACTTTAATGATGACAACATCAATTGCTAAATATAATAAAAATACTTTTCTAGGCTCTTTTTGGAGCTTACTACAACCATTTACTCATTTAGCAGTAATTTCTTTCTTTTTTAGTTTTTTACTCAGACAACCAACAAACAGAATCGTTGAAAATCTTGTTGGTGGTTTGCCTTTTTGGACATATATTTCATCTAGTTTATTTGAAACAGCAAACTCCTTAGTTAGTAGAGCTGGTATTTTAAAAAAAGTTGTTATTTCTAAAACATATTTTCCCGTAGCAGATAGTTTAGTACATGTTTATAATTTGGCCTATACCTTTGTTGCTATGTATTTAGTGTTAATATTATTTTATCCAGAAAAATTTAGTATATTAGTCATTTTTGTTCCATTACTTACCATCCCTTTAATTATTTCAATTATTGCTGTTGGAATTGCTGCTGCTTTCCTAACTCCTTATATCAGAGACATCCCTAGCCTGATTAATGTTTTACTTAGTGTGATTTATTGGACAATACCAATTATCTATCCTTATACTTTGATTCCAGAATCAAAACGTTTTTTCTTTGACTTTCATCCACTTTATATCTTAATTAGACCAATGCAAACTTTGGTTATTACTGGACAATTACCAGATATAATCATGATCTTCAAATCATGTATAGTTTGTTTGCTCAGCGTCATAGTTAGCTTTCTTATTTATAAAAAGTTAACTAGAAATGTAATATATTATTTATAATGCAGTTAAAATACGATCTTGATCTTCAGCAATTATATTCTCTATCTGGGCTTAAAAAATTAGAGCAATATTTTATTCAATTCTTAACTGAAAATAATTCTAAATTAGCTTTAAAATATCTAGAATTTCGCCAGCTCGCTGCAAGAAAGCCTAGCGAGTTAGATGCTACATTATACTCAGAATTATTGTTAGAAATTGCCACAATTTTTGATGAGTTTATCGCTAATTTATTTAATATTGAATCAGAGAATTTAGCTTTGCAACAAACACATAATAAATTTGCCATTATCTATGAATGTCGGCGGAAATTTGTTAAGCGCTTTGCTGTTAAAAAATACCCAGTAGAAAAATTAACTGAAATTGATTTTACCAAAGTAAGTAAAGAATTAACTAAATTAATAGGTAATTTTAATGAAAGAAATTTTGCCAGGCATGTAATTAATTGGCAATTAGATGAAGAAACTCATATAAAAGAGCTAGATATAGCTGCTAAATATGCTGCCTATATGGTGCATAATAATAGCTCTATTACTTTATTTAATATTGAAAAACTAATCGATCCTGCAAATCTAATTAGAAAACATAAAATCCAACAGTTACGCCAAGAATTATCTTTAGGTTTTGCTTATAGAGATCCAGAAATTAATAAAGATACAGCTATAGCTGAGGCAAATTATTGTATTTATTGTCACAAACAAGGTAAAGATTCTTGCTCTAAAGGTTTTAGTAAAAGCCAATCAGATAAATATCAATCACATAAACAAGTTAATAATGTTGTTGAAAAAAATGGTTGTCCATTAGAGCAAAAGATTTCTGAAATGAATAAAGTAATGACAGATGGTTATAATATTGCAGCACTTGCTATTATTATTATTGATAATCCTTTAGTTGCAGCAACTGGTCATCGTATTTGTAATGATTGTATGAAAGCTTGTATTTACCAAAAGCAAGATCCAGTAAATATCCCATTAATAGAATCAAAAATTCTTGATAATGTTTTGAATCTTCCTTATGGTGTGGAAATCTATTTATTACTTACTCGTTGGAATCCACTAAATATATTTAAGCCAATTTCCAAAGTAAATACTGGATATAATATTTTAGTAACAGGCCTAGGGCCTAGCGGTTTTGCATTATCACATTATTTACTTAATGAAGGACATAGTGTGATAGCTATTGATGGGATGAAAATTGATCCCATAGATTTTGATATTTCTAAACCTATTAAAGATTGGCAAAAAATCAAAGAATCATTAACTAAAAAAATACCTACAGGATTTGGTGGGGTTGCTGAATATGGTATTACTAATCGTTGGGATAAAAATAATCTGAGCTTGATTAGATTAATGTTAGAGCGCCGTGATAATTTTAAATTATATGGTGGAGTACGCCTTGGCAGTAACATCCTAATTAATCAAGCCTTTAAACAAGGGTTCGACCATATAGCATTATGTCTTGGTGCAGGTAGCCCTAAATATTTAGCTGATATAGATTATTTCTTAAAAGGAGTACGTAGTGCTGCTGATTTTCTAATGAATCTACAACAAGGTGGTGCTTTTTTGAAGACTAGTAATAGTAATTTAACAATCCGCATGCCAGCTATAGTTATTGGTCTTGGTTTAACAGCTATTGATAGTGCTTCAGAAATATTACATTATTATCCTGAATTAGTAGAAAATTTCTATAACAAATATGAAAAATTAACTAATAAATATAGTGAAGAATTTGTTAAGCAAAGTTGGAATGATGAAGATAAGGAAATTGCTTTAGAATATATTACTCACGCAAAATTATTTCGTCGAGCTAAAAATACGACAGAAAAACTGGCTATTTTAAATGATTTAGGTGGTGTTACTATTTGTTATCATAAAAAAATTATAGATTCACCTGCCTACAGATTAAATCATGAAGAAATAGAACATGCTATGGCACTGGGGATTAAATTTCAAGAAGAAGCTAGTTTAAACAAGATAATTCCTGATAAAAATAATTATGCAAAATATGCCATTTTTAATGACGATTTGAAATTATCTGCTAGAACTATAATTATGGCTATTGGGACAAAAAATAATGAGTTTAATGATATTGATTATGATTTTAATTCTACAAAATTTAGCCATTTTGGCGATTGTGATCCTAAATATACAGGCAGTGTAGTAAAAGCTTTAGCTAGCGTTAAAAATGGTTATCAAAATATCACTAAAAAACTACCAGCTAATCCTAGTTTTTCTGGTAGCTATGCTAAATTTACTAATAATTTAGAGCAAATACTAGTAAATCATATAGTAGAGATTAATATTATAGCTAAGAATGTTGTTGAGCTCATGATAGATGCTCCACAACTAATTAAAAATTTTCAGCCAGGACAATTTTTCCGTCTGCAAAATTATAGTAAAGAACTAAACTCTCTAACAGAACCAATTGCTTTAACTGGTGCTTATGTTGATGAATCTAGGAAATTACTTTCATTAATTATTTTGGAAATTGGTAAATCAACTAAATTATGCCGTAATTTTAAAGTAGGTGACAAGATCAGCTTAATGGGGCCTACTGGAGTAGCTACAAAAATTGCTAAAAATAAATCTATAGCATTAATCGGGGGGGGGCTTGGTAATGGAGTATTGTTATCTGTAGGAAAGGCTTTAAAAGAAAATGGTTGTCAAATTATTTATTTTGCAGGTTATCGCAAATTGCAAGATCGTTTCTATCCCGATAAAATTACTACCATTGCTGATAGGGTTATTTGGTGCTGCGATGAAGCTAAACTTGATAAAGTTACAAAATCAGATTTATCAATTCATGGTAATATTCTTGATGGCCTTAAGTTTGCTAAAGAAAATAAGTTGGTTGATAAGGTAACAGAAATTATCTGTATTGGCTCTGATTCAATGATGCAAGCAGTAAGTAATAATTACAAAGAATATTTTAATAAGGATAGCAGGTTAATTTGTAGTCTAAATTCACCAATGCAATGTATGATGAAAGGTATTTGTGGTCAATGTCTGCAAAAAGTTAACTCGTCTGATGGTTATATTTTTTCTTGTAAAATGCAAGATCAAAGAGCTGATATTATCGATTTTACTGTACTAAAAAACCGTTTAGGGCAAAACTCCTTACTAGAAAAAATTAGCTTAGTTTATGTGAATTCTGAGAATTGACCGCAGCATTCATTATTAAACCAAAGCCAATCAACATTGATCCCATCATTGTACCACCATAAGAAACAAGTGGCAGAGGAACTCCAACTGCTGGCAATAATCCCATTACCATTGCTATATTAATTATAACATGACTGAAAAATATGGTTGTTACACCAATCACCATCAATTTAGAAAATATATTACGACAATTAATTGCTACAGCTAAACAATTAACTACCACAATAAAATATAAAATTATTAACACTAAACCACCAACAAAGCCTAATTCTTCAGTAAGGAATGAGAAAATAAAATCTGTTTGATATTCTGGTAAAAAACTTAAATGGCTTTGTGTCCCACTAAATAATCCTTTTCCAAATAAACCTCCTGAACCTAAAGCAATTTTAGATTGGATTATATTATAACCAGCCCCTAATGGATCACGTTCAGGATCTAAAAAAGTTAATACACGTCTGCGTTGATATTCGTGCATCATATACCAAATTACAGGCAATGATATAGTAAGTAATATCCCTGAAATTATAAAATAAATAATCCTAGTACCGATAGCAAAAAACATTGTAGTTGCAACGAGCAAAGTAATTATAGCTGTACCTAAGTCTGGTTGTTTAATAATTAATGCAGCAGGTATTATTACGGCAATAATTGCTGGCAATAAATGTTTTAATTCTAATAATTTATTTGCCTCCATATTATGGAAATATCTTGCTAACATTAAAACAACAGCAATTTTAGCTAGTTCTGATGGCTGGGCTCTAAACAATCCTAAATCAACCCATCTAGTTGCCCCTTTAGCATTTATTCCTGATATATTTACTGCGATCAATAATAATATTACTATAAAATATAATAAATATGAAGTTTTAAAAATAAACCGTAAATCTATAAAAGCAATTAGAAATGCTAGTAGCATGAAAAAACAAAACCTCACTATTTGACGATAAGCCCAAGGTTCTAGACTCGCTCCAGCAGCAGAATATAATACTATAAAACCATAAATGCAGATAATACTAACAAATATTGGTATAGAAAATGGGATATTCTTTAACTTATTAAAAAAGATTGATTTACTATTATCCATAGATTATTTCTTCTCACTACTTATTATTATTTTGACCATAAACCAATTTAATTTTAGGAAATATAATTTTCACTTTTGTGCCTTCTCCTTTTTTACTTGTTATGATCAAACTAGCATCATGGGCATCTAATAACATTTTAACAATAGGTAACCCTAAGCCATATGATCCTCTAGAATGACTATTACTTCCTACTATACCATAAGTACTTAAAGCTATTTCTATTTCATGTTCGTCCATACCAATACCTTCATCAATCACAGTTATTACTATCGTTTCTTCTACTAATTCTGCAACAATATTTATATTGGTATTATCATTAGAATATTTGATAGCGTTACTGACTAAATTACTAAATATTTGTAACATTCGCCGCTTATCACAAATCACAAGCGGTAAATCTTTACTAAGCTTCTGATTAACAGTAATTTTTCTTTGATTATATCTTGCCAAATTAACTTTAATAGCTTCTTTTATAATGCTTTTAATATCTGCTGTGGAATTAACAATTCTAAATCTTCCTTCAATTATTTGATTATCATCAAGTATATCAGTAATAAAATCGAGAATAATTTTTGAATTTTGGTGAATACCTTCAGCATATTTCATATAAGCTGCTGGCAAGTTACCTAACAATTCTTTTTTCATAATTTCTGAACCAGTTAAAATAAAACCAAGGGGAGATCTTACCTCATGCGCTGTAAAAGCAAGAAAATCAGTTTTAGCTTGTGTCGCATTATTAGCAACTATTGTTGCTTTTTCTGCTTTTTCTCGAAGTACTGCTTCTCTTTTATATAAAGAAACTATTGAGAAAAAACAAACAATAGCAAGCACAGCCACTTCAATAAATCTTCTTGCAACGCTATCTAAAATATTTTGCTTGATAACATTATCATCAATATTAACAATAATGATAAATGGCAAGCCACCTAAAGGTTTGATGTAGTAATTAATGCCATTAATCATATCTAGATAATGATGATCTGAATTGCTTTGTTTAATTTTTAGATCTTTAATAATAGATTTCAAATTATTTGCAAGACCATTTTCATCAACTACATTATTAATGACTTCTTTGGATCTAGCAATAACATTATAATCAGTATCTATAATAATAAAATTAGCATCAATATTTCTTTTTATACTATTAAGACTTCTAACCAAAGTACCAATATCATAACTAAGTATTACTGAGCCTATATATTTATTACTATTTCCATCAACAATACTATCAATTATTTTCAGCTTACGTTCTTTTTCTTGAAAGCCAGTATAAAATGAAATTCCATAAGGATTACGTTTTGAAGGTGTTTTTACTATATCTTTTACATATTTTAAAAACTGAAAATTTTTTTTAAAATTTTTATTACTAGTAGCAACCTCCTTGAAATCTTTATTTACCCAACTATATTTGCGCCAACCAAAAAAATAGTTCAAATCTCGAGATTTAAAATTTTCCTGCAATAATTTTCTGATATATCGTGTATCATTGTGATGCTCCTTGATAGATTTTGAAATAATTCTAATAAAATACTGTGAGTAATTAATGCGATCTGTAAGTACTGTACCCAGATTGCTAGCTTCAATTTTTAACTCTTGTAATACTAATTCTTTATTATTATGATATGTTCTAAAAAAATATAATAAAGTAAGACAAATAACTACAAATATAATTATTATTGTCAAAATATGAATATTCAGATTATACCCCAAATGTTTTTTTTCCTTGTAATTACGATTTTTATTCATAAATTAAATTTATTTAATACCTAAAATAATGTATAGTCAAATAACTTGAAATAGAACTAGGCGCAATCGATCAATGCCTGTTGTTACTAAGCGAGGATTGAGTAACGATGCCCTACTTCACAGTTAATGACTATAGTATCATTGATGCTTAACTTTTTGTCTATGGCTATAAGCTTCGATACATCAAGTTAATTAACTATAAGCTAAAAAAAAGCAATTTAAAATAAAAATAATATATGAAATTATCATTATTTAATACTAAAACAAAAAAAAGAGAAGTTTTTATACCAATAAACCCAAAATTGATAAAAATGTATGTTTGTGGTCCGACAGTATATGATTATCCCCATATTGGTAATGCTAGGTCAGTAGTTATATATGATCTCTTATATCGTATCTTAAAATTAATCTATGGTGAAAGTAAAGTTAGATATGTTCGTAATATTACAGATGTTGACGATAAAATTATAGATAGAGCAATTCAGGATAAAAAAACTATTAATAAGTTAACTAACGAAACCACAGAGATTTTCCATCAGCATATGGAATATTTAGGATGTCAAGCACCTAATATTGAGCCCAAAGCAACAGAGCATATCAATGAAATGGTTGTTATGATTGAAAAATTACTAACACTTAGTTTTGCTTATAAGATAAATAATCACGTCTATTTTGATATTACTAAGTTTGATAGATATACAGAATTATCTGGTCGCAGTTTAGACGAAATGTTTGCAGGTGTTAGAATCGATAAAAGTGAAGAGAAAAAACATCCAGGAGATTTTGTTTTATGGAAACCAGCAAAAGAAACCGACGATATATCTGCTAAATTTGATAGTCCATTTGGTTTAGGACGTCCTGGCTGGCATATTGAATGTTCAGCGATGAGCCACAAATATTTAGGAGAAAATTTTGATATTCATGGTGGGGGTATTGATCTTATCTTTCCACATCATACTAATGAAGTAGCACAAAGTATTTGTGCATTTCCAGGAGCAAATTTTGCTAATTATTGGGTGCATAATGGATTTTTAACTGTAAATCATGAAAAAATGAGTAAATCTTTAGGGAACTTCCTTACAGTTAAAGATTTTATAGAGCAAAATATTAATGGTGACGTAGCTAGGTTTTTCTTACTTGGGTCACATTATCGCAAACCCCTTGATTATAACGATAAAGAAATAGCTGATGCTAAGAAAACATTAGCTTATTGGTATAACGCTATCAGGGATATTCCTGAAGATGAGTTAATGATTGATATATCTCTGCCAGAGGAATTTATAAATCATTTGCTTGATGATATGAATACTCATATGGCAATTACGGTAATTAATAACTATGCTAAACAGGTTCATACTACAAACCAAAAGGAAGAAAAAATCTCTGCAGCAAAAAAGATGCTAGCTGCGGCAAAATTTCTTGGCTTAATGCGTCAAAATACAGCTCAATGGTTTCATGGGGATATTGATACTAAAGAAATAGAATCGCTGATTGCTAAACGAAAACAGGCTAAAGCAGATAAAGATTGGGCATTAGCTGATAAAATACGCCAGGACTTACAGCATAAAGGAATCATTATTGAGGATAACCCAGGGGGAATTACTAATTGGAAAGTTATTAAATAGTTGATAAATCTAAAACTAATCTCATCGATACGCTTCTAGATTAGCTTTTACAGTACTTTAATCAACTTTATATTAACGAAGTTAATGTAAAGCCCTCTCTGTAGTCAAATAACTTAAAAATTGGTTCGTCACCTTCAAACTCTAGGCTCTGTTGACATAAGGATCTATCAAACCTGGATCATCACGCCGATAAATCGGCTCATAATTACGACTTTTATCATGAACGGATACTTTTTAAATGCGAACCAGCGGATAAGAAATCTGTGTATTCCCCTATAAAATGGCACTCGCTAGTTCGCATTTTAATAAATATTATCAACTGATCCCGCAATTTGAGCACTATCACCATTATCTTGATTATGTATAGTCATTTCGATTGACAAGTGTATAATTTAAAGGAGTGATCAATAGTTTGTTGTAGTGTATCAAATTGTGAGATAGTATTTTTTACTTTTTCTTTTAAATTAGCCCAAAATTTCTCTATTGGATTAAGATCTGGTGAATATGGTGGTAAAAACATTATTTTGCATCCAGCACTTTCAATTAATTCTTTTGTTTTAAGTGATTTATGGAATGCTGCATTATCCATTATTACTAACTGTCCTGGTTTCAGCTCTGGCAATAAAATCTTCTCTAGCCAAATATTAAATAATCCCGTGTTACACGTTCCTTGATAACAAAAAGGCGCCATAATTTTAGTACCACACTTAGCTGCTACAAAGCTCTCTCTAGCATAGCGTTTTCCAGAGTTTGTACCATGAACCAACTCTCCCCGTTTAGCCCAACCATGGGATTTATTTAAAAAACAATCTATCCCACTTTCATCAATATAAACAAGGTTATCCTTAGATATATTTTTTATATTTTCTGTAAATATTTTTCGTTTTTTTTCATCCCGCTCTTTATACAGTATAGTCTTTTTTTTCTAGTAAAGCCCAAGCGTTTTAAAGCATCCCATACGCAGCTGATTGTTACGCCAAAATGGTTAGCATAATCTTTAATATATAAATCTGGATTAATTGTTACGTATTCCTTTAAAAGCTAAGGGTTCAGCTTTCTCCATCCTCTTTTTAAAGGAGCATCTTCCAAATTACCATTTTGCTCAAGCATATCTAGCCATTTGTTCAGTGTCACTACTGATATTTCAAATAAACTACATGATTTTGATTGATTATTGCTTTTTTTATAGTGAGCAATTACACGTTTTCTGAATATTATTGGATATTTCATTTTTTCATTGAAAATCTCATATTTAATTCGTCTATCAAGTGAAGTTACTATATCTTGATTATTTCTTGACTGTTTACTGCTATTATTTATTTTAAATCTAATCTTTTGGTAAATTTTACTTTGACGAATCTTCCCGCTTTATTCCTGATGATAAGTTAGTTTGATCCTTACCTATTTTTGCAATAACCTATTTTACTGAATACTTACTTATTTCTAATAAAGAGTTAATACTAATTTTTTATTTAATTTATTTTCAAGGATTACTTCATTTTCAGTAATTTCTGTTATAGTATAGATATTATCTACAGTACTTCCTACATTAAAAATTTTACCATTAATCACACAAACTTTCTCATTTTCACTATCAACAATTGCAGAAAGCATATATTCTTTTTGTAATTTTTTGGGAATATTTTTAACTTTTTCTTGTTTTGGCTTCATCGGGTCTATTAGCTTTTCTTCTGCCATACAATCGGGTTTTATAAAAAAAATAATTTGTATAATAATAATTTTAATTATTCTTACTTTCATACAAACTCCTTAATTGTAATGATATATATAATGAATTATTTTTTTGTATTTTTAATTTTAAAGAGTCCAGACGGTAAAACATATTATTTTCATTTAAATGGATTAAATATTTAAGTAAACTAATATAATTACCTTCTAAAGACAGAGAATATCCAGCCTCTATAATATCATTATTCTCCGGCATTATCGTATAACTAGATTTTTGGTTAAATATTTTTATATTATAAAGCGAAATAATATCGCTAAAATTCTCCTGAAGAACAAACGGAGCAGTAATTAGCATTGGATCTCTATAAGAGCTTATAAATCTATTATTTGCTTTATATTCCAAATAATTATTTAACATTTTTTTACCCTCATAAAATAAGGTAAAAATAATCAATATGTTAATAATAAAAAAACTATAAATTCTTAGCTGATAAAACGACTTCAGCTTCAAAATTATAGAAGATGCTACTATTCTCATCATCCTCTTCATTATTATCCTCTAATGAATTTATGCCTTTATCTTTAAGAAATAACGCCACCGCAAAAGGCACGGGTGGTTTTTCTTGCTCCTCCTCTTCTTCCTCGATTTGTATTTGCTCTTTATTTTTAATCTTAACCGTTATAATTTGTACCTTTGCAAATTCTACTATTGAATTTAGATAGTCTTCAATTTCATCATAATTAAGCGATCTGAGTGTAAGGAAAATTTCATTGCCTTCTAATTTCATCTTATGTACCCATAGATTCATAGTTTGCACCTTAGTAAATGCACTCATTATTTCGATATATCGTGAAGATGATATCAGCATTCTATCATTTTGCATTTTTATTAATAAACTAGCTTTTCTACCTACGGATTCTTCATAATGTGGTACTAGCCATTTAATATTTGAATAATACATTCCCGCCACCATTAAAATTAAAATAAAAAATAATTTATATGACCCCAAAGGAAAAATAATTTTATTCTTTATCAATTCTTTTGCCATAAAACTATTTTTTATTAACCCATTCATTTATTACTTTAGAGGCTAATTCCTTATTTATTGGTTTGAATATAACACTATTCATATCTACTTCCTTACAGTGTTTTACATAAGCCTCTGAATGGTTAGAAGTTAATCCAATAATTGGAATCCTTTTTAAATTTAATTCCTTTTCTCGTTGACGTATATTTAAAGTACATTCAAATCCATCCATTATAGGCATTTCACAATCCATGATAATTAAATCATAATCATGATTTTTTTCTAAATTATGTAAGGATTGTTGTGCGTTTGTTGATATTTCTACAGAAAGTTTTTGTTTAATTAATATAGATTTTAGAATTTTAGCATTTACCTTATTATCCTCAATGACTAACACTTTTTTAACATTCTTGTTAACTAATGGCATAATTATGAGCCAATATGTAAAAAGAATTAATATTAAACCTACTACTAGAGTAAATAACAATAACACTATTTCCACATGATATTTCATTAAATTTTTATCTTGATTGCAGGAACTAAAATTACTATCTAAATCAGTTAACAATTTATCTTTTATATATTCCAGTGAGGCTAAAAGATTTGGTTTTAAAGATTCATTAGAATTATCAGCTTCTATAAGATTTTCTGCATATTCTATAAGATTATTTACATCTTTAACTCTATTGGTAAAATTTAAATAATCTACTTTTTCCTTTGTTGTACCATTACTTAAATTAACTGATTTAATACAGATTAAAGAATCATTTAATGATTTCAATAACCTAGTATCTGTTATAATATTATCCTTTAAACATGAGCGAACATTTTGATCTTCAGTAAAAACTATATTAGTTGCGGTTATGGCGATTTTCTCAACCAAGATTCTATGCTTGGAAGCTAAATTAGATTCAATTAAACTATTGTTAAAACTAAATATCAAAGATATTAATATAATGTATAATGATATCAATATCATTATCATTGTGAAGTTAATAGCTTTATATTTTTGTTGTAAAAATTCGTTTATTTGATGAATCATACTTATATTTTTATCATTTAATATTTCAGCATAGAAATGTAAATAATACCTATGTAAGATGATAACTTAATCTTATTTATTTATGCAAAAAACTTTTTACTTATTATACCAGAAATAAAATACTTGTGATATATAATTAAAGTTTATATGACCCAATATCCTCTCTATCATCAAAACTATTCACTATAGTTGGTTTTATAAGTACTATAACTTCTATTTTTTTACTGGCATTTCTGTTAGCAGAAAATAAATTAAAAATACGTCCTATTCCTTTATCATGTTCAAATGGTAAACCAGACCTATTAGTACTTACCATATCTTGAGTCATTCCTCCTAATATAATTATATCACCACTAAATGATTTAACTACAGTATCAACTTCCCTGGATAAAATCATTGCTACAGGTATCCTTGAATCCCTATTATCAATCTTAATTAATTTATCTTCATCATCTACTCTACTAATCATCGGATGAATGTGCATTATTACTTCATCATTACTTATAATATTAGGAGTTGCTTCTAATGCAACACCAGAAAAGATTGGCTCTAGGTCAAACCCCGATTGAGTATTAGCATTATCGGAATTTAAATTAGTTGTCAGGTTAGTAACATTAGTGACAAAATATTTATCCTCACCACTTTTTATTAAAGCTCTTTGATTATTTAAAACTGCAATACGCGGCGATGAAATCACTGATAATTTACCTTGAGTTTTCAATGCTTGCATTACCATATTAAAATCTTTTGCCGCAATTCTACCACTTAAAACATTATTTAAACTTAATTCATCTCCAGCAATATTAGAAGTATTATGTAAATTATTAATAGAGTCAAACGGAGCACTTACTGCTGCAAGTGATGATTGCCTTAGATCATTTTTTAACGTATCCCATTGAATGCCATTACTAAATTCTTCTCTTAATTCTACTTCCAGTATTTTAGCTTCAATTATTATTTGCCTTGTCGAATTCTTATTTACTTTATTTAAAAAATTCTTAATTAACCTTTGCTGACTTGGCATAGCACTTACAACTACTAGACCACTTTCACGATAAACATAAAATTCCTCAACTTTATTATCTCTATCATTATTTGTACTTGTTACTAAACTAGCTGGAGTAGATGCAGTTTGCCCTGTTGGTTGCCCTTCTCCTGTTACATCTATTAAAGCTATCGTATTTTTTGTTGTTGATTTTAAAATACTTCTAATAGTATTTTCTACGCTACCCCAAAAATTATCTTCTGACTCTGATTTTATAGTAGAATAATTATCGCTTTCTTCATCTTCTTTAAGGGTGCTGCTAACAATAGAAATTGATGATTTTCCTTTCCTCTTAAAATTATGATAATTAACTTCATAAGTAATGGTTTGTATTTGTGGTAAATATAAAGTATAACCATAATCTAAATCTTTTACACCAATATCATATATTTCTGTTAAACTATCCAGTACATCAGCTAAACAAACATCATGTAAATTCAAAGTCAGTCCTTTAGCTTGGTTTAAATTTGCTGCATAGTTAATATTTTCTTTATAGGTATAGCTTAATAAAGTTGCTAATTCCCTTAATTTAATATCTTTAGTAACAATATTAGCTTTTTTGCATAAAGGACGTTGCTCTTTAAATGGATTGTCAAAAACTAAAACATTGTTCTCAGATGAGTCTTTTTCATTCTTATAAAATTCATTAAATTTTTTGATATCATTAGTAAATTTTTCTGAATATTTAGTAGTACTACAACTATTTAAAAACAAAAAAGTAATTATAATATAAGGAATAACTCTCTTTTTATAAAAAAAGTATAAAGAATTCAGACTTAAATTCTTTATACTTTTAAATTGTGGTTTATAAAATAACATTAATTTATCTTCCGCCACCACTTGGAAGTCCACCGCCTGAGAATAAATTCTCATAATTAATATATGTACAAACTGACAAATATTTATTATCGGTTTCATCTCTGATAAATGACGCAGTGAATTCTTTAGTACTGTTACTTCCCATAAATTCTTCTACATTTCTATCGGCATTAGTTAAACATTCCCAAGCAGTAATTTTTTCATCCTTGTGATTATAAATAGGAATTAAAAGTATCTGCTTACCTAATAATGCTTTAGCTACTGGTGTAACATGACCTTTACTACCTTTTTTTGCCATACCATTAAATTGAAATTCAATTTTATAGTCTTTAGAAATATTTAATATTGTAATATAAGGATTTTCTTCATTTTTTAACACACTATACGTACTTCTTAAGTGGTTACCATGATTTTCCTCATAAAGACGCTCAGCCTGCTTTACTGCTCCGTAGATTGCGCTATCAACATTGCTTAGAGTAGCTTTTGCACCTGCTAATTTAGCACCAAAAGCTGTACTAGTTGTTAGAGCTAAGATAGTTCCAGTTAGTAAACATAAAGTTTTTTTCTTCATTTTCTTACCTTTAATTAATTTTAAAAATGCAGCTTACTGCTACATAAATTTAAGAATATCACATATAAGTTAACAAATGATTAAAAAATCAATATTTGTTATTTTTTGCCTACTTAGTGTCTGAACGAAAACTGCTGCCCCCCAATGAAATAAGGTTTTTAAAGTGATAATGTGTTGCGAAGATTATTCTATTTTATCCCACACTTAAAAACTAATAAAGTATTCAAGGGCTTTTAAATGCGAATTTAGGATAAGGAGTTAGTTCAACAAAGGGTTGCAAAAAGATAAGGAGAGGTTTATAAAGAAAATTTTCACCAAAAAATGCTATAAACCTCATGAAGAAATGTATCACAACTGTATTTTATTTACTAGATAATTTTTGTAAAGAATATGAAAAATGGCAAAATAAAAATCTCTTACCACAAAATGGTATAAGAAAACGAGAAGGAAAATTACGACTTTCAGAGTTATTAACTATAGTGTTATATTATTATTTATCTCCCTGTAAAGACTTTAAGAACTACTATTTATATTACTTATCAAGTAAATATAAAGGTTATTTTAAATTACCATGTTACAGTCGTATAGTACAACTAATGCCAAGACTTATACTACCATTATCAATAGTAATGCAAATCTTATCAGGAAGAGAAACAGGCACTTATTATATTGATTCTACAAAATTACAAATATGTCATAATAAACGAACTTCTAGTAATAGAGTTTTTAATAAAATTTCTAAATTAGGACGCAGTAGTTATGGCTGGTTTATGGGATTTAAACTACATATGATAATTAATAATAAAGGAGAAATTATGGCAATAAAAATTAGCAAAGAAAATAAAAGTGATCTATCAGCAGTTAAAGATTTAGTTAAAGGATTAAACGGTACTATTTATGGGGATAAGGGATACATTTCCCGAAAACTATTTGAAGAGTTATATAGTTCTGGACTAAAGATATTTACTAGTATACGTAAGGATATGAAAAATCACTTACTTAATAATAGTGATAAATATTTTATGCGTAAAAGGGTTTTAATTGAATGTGTTTTTAAATAACAGTATTAAATAAAGAAGCAAAAACAAGATTATTGATATTTTAAAACTAATACTTAGATTTAAAAGTTACTATCTTAGTGAAATTTTGTGACTTTTTTTTATTTTAAGATAACGCACTTACACGTTGAAATGGATATATTTGCTCTTATTTTTTTTCATTTTTAAACTTTAATTAAATTCTTTTAATAATTTTCTTTTTTTTTACTAAGGATTTATGTCCATTTGCTAAGACATCTAAAAAACGGAGTACCATCTACAAAAATTTTATTGTTTATTTACTGTTATAATTAGCAAAAATCACTAACTATTTTATTTTTACATTTAATTTTTATTCTTTCTTTTCCTTTTGAAATAGCGTTTAGCTCGTTACATCAATATAAACTTTATCAAATTTTAAACCATTCTTATATTAACCTATCGTTACTGTCTTTTTTCTTAAAGCTAACTTTGTCAAAAGAAACAAAAATCAGAATTACTGAAGTATATAACTAATACTTGGATTTTAAAGTTACTACCTTATTTTTTTCATTTTTATTAGAGTTTTTTAACTAATTAGCGGTGCTGCGACAATGAGAGGGACGTTGAAAGAAATTTAACAGTAAGCTAACTGCCAACAAAAAATAATAATAGTAACTAGAGAATGATTTTTTATTAAAATTTAGTTTATAAAAAAACTGTCCTATTGGTTCATTCAAGCGGAACTTACGCAAATTTAAATAACTGTCTCCTAAAGTCCTCTATTCTTAAAAAATGTCAAAAAATTTTAAATAATAGGTCTAGGTTCTGGTTCACTTATAAACGTTTATGTGAGATGGTGGTGTTAGTGCCATTGTGGTACGAAAGGGGTATAGATACTGGCAAAATTGGACTTAAACTAGTACCTATACCTTGCCTTTAGTAACCTTAAAGACAGGAGTAATATTATGTCTAAAAAATTAGAAAATCAACCCAAAAGGGAAAATAATGAAAATCAAAAAAATAAACCTGATAAAAATAACAACAAAGATAAACATTTAAGAAAATTAAATGAAAATCTTAACAAACTTGATGAAAAACCAATATTTGACGATATTAATAAAGCTAGTGATGAAGATAAACATAAATTAAAACAATATCCTAATTTTGATAACTTAAGTAAGGAAGAACAAGAAGACTTAATAAAACAAGCCAAACAAGCTAAAGATAGACATGAAGAAAATAATAGTCGTCATGCTGAGCAAACAAGAGAGTATTTGAAGGAGCGAACTGAATTAGTTAGAATGTCTGAATTACTAGAACATGTTTTTAATAATTTAAAATTTAGTCAATTTATAAAGGCTATAAAATAGAAGATTGGGAGTATATGCTTCATTTTTGTCCCCATAGCTCGATGTGGCAAGCTATTAAAAGTGAGGCAAAGATACTAGAAGCTAAAGAGTTAATGCTTAATAAGATTACAACAGATATGTTCAAAGTATTAGAAAATGATGACTGGTTGTTTTTTATAGCTAAGAAAAATTAATTATAGTAACCCCTAGGATCTGTTAACATAAGCCATTCATTCTATACACCAATAATAACGGTTTGAATGGCTTAAAAATTACTTGCTAGCTAAACATTTTTAAACATAATTTTATACCAATTAAGTCGTACTATTAGTTGATTTTAGGAGCTATTTTAGCTAAAATATTCTGGTTGTTTATTTGATATTTTAAGATAGAGAAATATGAACAATCAACATAATATACCTTTTATTTATTATAATGATTTTGCTAAAGTTACAGCTGGGAATAAAATGTACCATTTTGGAAATATGCAAGCAAAAGTTATCAAGCAATTATATGTTGCAGCAAGTACTGATTCGCCTTGGGTTTTCGGTAAACAAGCTTTATATAAAGCAGGCTCTAGGTCTTTATGTATGCGAGATTTATTCAGATCACAACCAAAATGGCGGAAACTTGTAGAATCTGATAAAAGAGGCTATTACCGTTTAATCATCTGAATTTATATATTATCGTTCACCGATACCTCACTCATCCCTAGGACAAGAAATTTATTACTTAGTAAAATAAAAAGAAGTTTTAGCAATCTAAGTAATTGGGATGAAAAGGGGTAAGTAAATAATGGCAGGAAAAAATACAGTAAACTTTATCAATAAAAAGAAATCTAGTAGTAAATTATTTAATGATTTAGCAGATACCATTAAAGAAGCTTATAACAATGACAAAACTTTAAGTGATAAAATTGATGATGCTGAATCTCGGATACTGGCTAGAAATATGATTGAGTTTTGCCAAAAATTTATCGAGATCCAAATCAGGATAGAAAGCGAAGCAGAAAAAATAATGATAAAACAAGAATAATTTCTCCTTAAATCATCCATATTATTTTTTATTTAATAAAATTTAATAAACTACTTGCATTTCTGTATAGCTTGCTATAGGTGGTGTGGTGCTAAATTTAGCAGTTTATTTTTATAACAATTAATTTAAGAGAATTTATATTATGCAAAAAGCTATTAAAGCAATTATATTATCTAGAGTATCATCAAAAGATCAAGAAGATGGTTATTCATTAGAAGTACAAACAGATAGATTAGAAAAATATTGCGATCGCAGGGGACTTCATATTATCAAACGTTATCAAATAGTAGAATCTTCTACTAAAGGAGACCGCAAGCAATTTATGGAAATTATTAAATTTATTAAGTCGCAGCGTGAACCGATAGCATTTGTTGCAGATAAGGTTGATAGAATACAAAGAAGCCAAAAAGAAACCCCCATATTAGATGATATGATAAGACAAGGGAAATTAGAATTACATTTTAATAGCGAAAGTTACATTATTCATCAGGAATCAAGCGCTCACGAGTTAATGATGTGGGGTATGGGAGTTGTAGTTGCTAAAAGCCATACTGATTTACTCAGTGAAAATGTCAAAAAAAGTTTAAAACGTAAAGTAGAAGCCCATGGAGAGTGGTATGGCTCAGCACCTATAGGCTATTTAAATCAACGTGATCAGCGTGGTAGGGGTATAATAGTTACTGACCCTATATCGGCATCAATTGTTACAAAATTATTTGCAGAATTTGCAACTGGAGTTTATACTTTATCACAAATGGTAACAAAAGCTAAAGAATGGGGGTTACGCAGTAAAAAAGGGGGGTATGTAAATAAGTCTGTTCTACATCGTATGTTTAGAAACCCTTTTTATTATGGTCAAATGAGATTTAAAGGCGAACTATGGACACATAACTATGAGAGATTAACTACAATAGAAACATTTAAAAAATGCGAGGCAACACTTATGGGCTGGAAGAAAAAACCTTTTCAATATCGAGGTAAAGAATTCTTATTTAGAGGTTTATTAACTTGTAAGACAACTGGCAAATTGGTTCTTAGTGATACTAAAGTAAAGAAATACCCAAGTCGCAAAAAATCAGAGTGGACTTATTTAATAGCATATGACCCAAAAAACTCAAAAAAGAAAATTTGGGTAAGAGAAGACAAAGTTATCAAACAATTAGAAGAAGTACTAAAAAATTTAGCTATAAAAGATGAAAAAATCCTAAAACAAACCATGGAGTATTTAACAGCGGTAAATGAAGGCAAAAAACACGATTTTAATAGAGAAGTTGGTGCATTAAAGCAAGAACACGCAAATATTCAGAATAAGCTTGATAAGCTATTAGATTTACTCGCTGAAGGGGTTTTGACTAAAGAGGAATTTTTAACCAAGAAAAATAAATATAAAGAACGTCAGCACGAGTTAACAGAATTATTACAAACTTATGACAAGATTGATGATAAATTTTCTAAAAAGCTGCTAGAGGTTATAAACATTACTAATGAAGTTTATGATACTTTTAAGGGTTCAAAAATTTCTGAAAAAAGGCAATTATTAAAGTTCATGTTCTCGAACCTTTTTCTGGGGCAGCGGAGTGCTAGAGTACAGCTGGACTTTTCCATATCTAGTGAACTGGCAAAATTAACCAATTGTGTACTTCCTGAGAGATAGTATGCAGAAAATTCCGAAGACATAGTATACACTTTTTTCATTTGCGAGGTAGCATATGACATGGAAGGAGTGTAGTAAAATGGACGAGAAATTAAAGTTTGTAGCAAGATTGTTAGAAGGAGAAAAGATTGCAGTGTTATGCCGTGAGTTTGGTATTACAAGGCGCACAGGTTATAAGATATTTAATCGCTATAAAGACTACGGTCTTGAAGGCCTTCAAGACCGTAGTGGCAAGCCCTATAGACATGCAAATCAATTACCATACCAAATTGAGAGAGCAATATTGGGTATAAAGAAGGAATATCCAAGTTGGGGAGCCCCTAAAATTAAGGAAAAATTGTTACGTCAATTTCCTGATATTAAACATCCTGCTATTAGCACAATACATGCGGTGCTAGATCGTAATGGTTTAGTAAAAAGACAAAAACGTAGACGATATAAAGCACAAGGAACAGAGCTTCTGGAACATAACAGCATCAATAGTCTTTGGTGTTGTGACTACAAAGGAGAGTTTATGCTTGGTAATAAAGAATATTGTTACCCTTTGACCATTACAGATTATCATTCACGATATTTGCTTGCTTGCGAAGGGCAAGAATCTACAAAAGAACAAGGAGCATTTGCTGTTTTTGAAAGCGTTTTTAGAGAGTTTGGATTACCTGATACTATTCGCAGTGATAATGGTATACCTTTTGCATCTCCAAATGCCTTATATGGTTTAAGCAAATTATCCGTTTGGTGGCTTAGACTCGGCATAAAAATAGAAAGAATTAAACCTGGTAACCCTCAACAAAATGGCCGTCACGAACGAATGCATAGAACTCTAAAACAAGATACTGCCAAACCTCCAGCATTTAATCTTCTGCAACAACAAGAAAAATTTGATCATTTTCAGAAAGTATACAATTATGAGCGTCCTCATCAAGCTATTGCTAACAAATACCCTGCAGAACTGTATACACCTTCTACTAGAGTTTATAAAGGATTACCAGATATTGATTATCCTTTTGCTGATAAAATTGTTACCATTACAAAATGTGGAAGAATATGTATTGGAAAAAAGAAAATCAGTGTAAGTAGTGTATTTGCTGGACAAAATGTTGGTATTTCTCAAGTTGATGATAAAATTTGGCTTGTACAATTCATGCTTTATGATATAGGATACTTTGATATGGATACTTGTAGGCTAGAACCTATTGATAATCAGCTTACCTCGAAACTGTATACCATGCCTCCAGAATGTACCATTCAAAATTGGTGAGCCCGCCGGGATTCGAACCCGGGACACCCTGATTAAAAGTCAGGTGCTCTACCAGCTGAGCTACGGGCTCACTAGTTTAAGTTACTAATGATAATTAGCAAACTCACCATATTTGAAAATATATTAGAAATGTTATTTAATATTACAGTTTAACTGCATTGGATTATTAAATTCATCAAAACTAATTTGTTTACTTTATCGCTGAAAAACTATAAAATGTCAATGATTTTTTATAAAATTTACATTTTTTATTATATTATGCATGAAGACGTTGTAGTTATTATCCCAGCACGTATTGGTTCAACAAGACTCCCAAATAAACCTTTAGAATTAATTGGCGATAAAACAATGATTGAACATATCGCAACTAGAGTAAAAGATCTAGGACTTCAAGTTTATGTTGCGACTGATTCAGCAAAAATAGCAACTTTACTAACAAAACATAACCTAGATGTAGTTATGACCGATGAATCTTGTCCATCAGGTACTGATAGAGTGCACCAAGCACTACAAAAATTACCACAACTAGAACAAATTAATTACGTAATTAATGTCCAAGGTGATATGCCTTTTGTTGATACTACGGCAATTCTGCAAGTAATTGAATTATTAAAAAATAGTGATTTTGAAATTACTACGCCAGTTGCTAAGGTAAATGAATCAATTGCTAAAGAACATTCTAATGTTAAAGTGATTATTGATAATAATAATAAAGCTCTTTATTTCTCTCGTAACTTAATTCCTTATGGCGCAAAAGAATTCCTTTACCATATTGGTATTTATGGTTTTCGTAAAAATACTTTAAATAAATTTGTTGCCTTACCTCAGACTAATTACGAAAAAAATGAAAATTTAGAACAACTTAGAGCTTTAGAAAATGGCATGAAAATCGGAGTATGTCATTGCAGTGAAATACCAATATCTGTAGATACTATAACTGATCTTGAAAAGGCACAAAATCAATGGCAAACAACAGGGCAATTTAAAAGTCACAATCAAAGATTACAAATTACTCTTGAATAGAAACTTATAAAAAACCAATTCTTGTAAACTTTTTAAAAACAATATTTGTATAAGATTAAATCAGGATAATTTTTTAA
>JABSSF010000030.1 GCA_013214485.1 Rickettsiaceae bacterium
TCACAATTTGATACACTACAACAAACTATTGATCACTCCTTTAAATTATACACTTGGCAATCGAAATGACTATATAGATAATAGATTAAAACAGGACAAGGATTTTACTAAATTCAAATTTAAGAAAGAAGATTTCGATCAGTTATTAAAGAAGAAAAAAATAGTTAAAATGTCAAACTCTAGATATCGCTAACAAAGATCAAAAACAATAAAATAGTTAATTATCTATTATATCTCCAAAATACAATTTATAATCACCAACATTTTCTACTTTAAAATAATCCAAAACAATAGAAGTAATTTCATCAGCACCTGATATATGAGTACCAATACATTGTTCTAAAATTTCTTTTGCTTCCTTTTGTTTGTCATCAAGTGCTTTAATATTTGGAGTAATAGCCTCATAGGATTTATCTTCTTTGGGATCATCCGTAAGAAGATATTGCAATGCTGTTTTATTACATGTCTCATAATAATTACTATATAATAAATCTATAGGTACTTCTCCTTTTAACTGCGTAGCAGCATATTCAAGAATTTTTACATTTCTTGCAATAATATCTAAAACTGATTGCAAATGCAGTGGTTTATATTTTTCTGTGTAAATACAATTTTCAAAATATTTTGGCATTAAATCTTGAAATTTCATTTTTGTATTTTCATCCTTTAGTGGATGAAATCCGCCTACATTATGGGTATAGGGGAAAACAACATAATTATCATCAAATAGTTTAATAGTCTTTTCATCCAAAAAAATAAAATTAGGAATTTCTTTTAATTTTGGTGCATGTACATTTTCTAATGAAAAGATATTTTTATCTCCAGACATCTTATTACCATAAGACTTACTATGTGTTTTCATTACATGTACATTGATCTTTGTTAAGTTCGGTAAATCACAATCAACTATTTTATTAAATTTAGGACATCTATTTACTTTAATAAAACCCAAATTAGGCGTTTTTAAATTAGATAAACACGTAATATTACTACAATTCACCATCTGAAGCATTAGAAGCCCTAGAGCATCCAATTTGTCCAATGGACCATCAATATTACTATTTATAATATTAATAGTGGTAATAGATTCTGGAAATTTAGGTAATAGTCCTATATCCTTTAGATTTATTATTGTAACTTCATTTATGTCTGATAGCCATTTATAACCATTAAAATAATCTTTCTCTTTTATTGTACTAAAATCAAACTCTATATCTTTAGACATTTCTCCTCCCTTGAACTTTAAATAAGTAAAAGCTATCATAACCATTTTAGTAAATCAATTAGTTTTACCTATCCTACGATATTACTAATGATTTATTATAGCCAAAAGATTCTAACATATTTTTAGTTTCAAATAGAGGCAGGCCAATAACATTGGAAAATGATCCAGAAATAAAGGCAATAAACGATCCAGCATAGCCAGCAACACTATAACCACCAGCTTTACCAAGACCTTCTTTTAAACCGCAATAATAATCGATTTCTTTATCGCTAAGCTTTTTAAATTTAAGAATAGTTTTTACAAGTCTTTGACTTGTCCTAGTTACACCCTCATTCTTATAAATAACACAAACTGCAGTATAAATTCTATGTCTTCTCTGTGATAATAATTGCAAACTTCTTCTTACATCTTCATCAGTTTCTGCTTTTCCAATAGCAGTTCTACCAATTACAGGAACAGTATCTGCCCCTATAATAATGCCCTGATTAAAATTATTTGCTATCTTAGTAGCTTTTTCAAAAGCTAAACGAGAAGCTAGCCTAGGTGGTAATTCTTTAGGTTTGCTACATTCATCAATATCAGCAGGAATAATCTTATCTGGAATAATACCTATTTGCTTTAACAAATTAAGCCTGCTTTTAGAACTGGATGCAAGAATAATTGGTAATTTCATAGAGGTTAGTTTCTTAAGTTTTTATTGCGTTTTATTGCGAGATACTACTCTGCCTTTAGTTAAATCATAAGGACTCATCTCGACAGTGACTTTATCCCCTGCAAGAATACGTATACGATTTTTACGCATTTTTCCTGAAGTATGGGCTATGATTTCATGATCATTGTCATCAAGCTTCACCCTAAAAGTTGCATTAGGCAATAGTTTTAAAACAATGCCATCAAATGATAATAGTTCTTCTTTGTTGCTCATTAAATATTTAGTTAGTTATTAAAAAAAAATTATATCTATTTAACAATTATAGAGGAATATTTATTTTTTTCAAAAAATAAATTCTTTAAATACTCTAGTTTGCTATAGCTTAGTGTTTTTGTTGCCTTTTTTGCATATATTAATAAGTTATCTTCGTATAAATCGTAAATTATTTTCAAGCGTAGGTCTTTTTAATCTTTGATGCAATGGACCTAATTCAAATTCAAAATTGTCATGTATTTCATTAAATTTATCAATGATATTTACTTTCCACATGCGAAATGCATATCCAATGTGGATGTCTCCCAAGTAAAGAACTTCCCCAGGTTTAATGTTGAATGAAAGTACTTCTGTTTTTCCAGCATGTAATTCTTTAGGTATGGCTTCTATATATCCTGCTTGTATGTTTTTGTAATATTTTAGTTTTTTAAGTTTATGTACTCCAGGTTCTACAATACAAACTTCGGCGTACATACGATCTCCTTTGGCAATTCTTCCTTTTTCCTTTTTATTAGTTATTGTATAACAGGATAAAAGCCAATTGTTAGTATCTCGCCATGTTATTTTATCTTCATCGCTAGGCTCCCACGTAATATCTGGAATATGGAAATTTCTAGCCCCATCATAAATTCTTGCTGTATATACTATAGTAGCTTTTTTATTAGATTGAACTTCATCTAGTTGCTTATTTGATAAAACTCTTTTATTAGTAATAACAGCACAAGAATTTAAAATAAATATAGCTATTAAAATTAAAAATGATTTATTCATATTTTTGCCATATCTTTATATTAGTTATTTTTAATTGTTGCTCTTTCATTCAAAATCATTATCCTTTTAACTATTCTATCTTTTAATTTAGGATAAAGATCAGCAATTTCTTCTTTATATTCGTCAAATTCATTTTTAACTGTTACACCTTTTTGCCAGAAATACTTATTTGAAATGTTATGTTCTTTTAAATTAAATTCCATATTTCCTAAATAGACAATTTCTCCAGGGTTTGCTGTAAACTTAGCTAATAAACCCTCTAAAACATAACTGCGTTTATAACCTTGTTCCATACCAGTTAACTTAATCAAAGTTAAGTAATAATCCCCTGGCTCAATGGTATAAAACTCTATATCTTTATACAATGGATAATCAACAACAGCATATTCAAAATTATTAAACATTACTTCTCTTTCTTTATGATAATTTGTCTAGAGCGCTTTAACACGAGTATTCATGTCAAAAAAAAGATCAGTAATAATAGATCTGTGACTTACTGCCACTATCGCCTTTTCATTATTTAATACTTTATTTACGTCCTCTTTTGTTACATGATTAGCATATTTACTAGCTATACAAGAATTTAACATAAATATAACTGTAAACAATAAAAATACTATCTTTATATTTATTACTCTATTCATTTAACTACTCTTCATTAAAAATTTTCTAATTTTCTAATTTTTTTACTAATCTTTTAACTATTCTGTGTTGTAATCTAGGTTCAAAATCGATAATTTTTTCTTTATCTTTATTAAAATTATCATTTACTTTCGCAGCCTTTGTCCAAAAATTAGGGTTATTACAATCATAATCCCTAAAATTTATTTCAATTTGACCTAAATAGACAACTTCACCAGGTTTGGCATAAAAACTTGCCATTTTCCCTGAACCAGAAATAGTGTGACCTTCTTCAGGGTGGAATTGTAAATAAGTTAAATGATATAAGCCAGGATTAACAATATAAAATTCTAAATCTTTAGATATCTTAGTATCAATAAATGTATCAAAATTTTCAAACCTTAGTTCATTTTTTGTCTTATCATGTGTCCACCACATCTTAACTATTTCCTTATCACTTAAAAAAACACCTGAACCAACTATAGGTTTTGTGCTTATTATAACCATAGACTTTTCATTATTTAATATTTTAGGAATGTCTTCTTCCTCTGGAGCATGAGAGCTTTGAATACAAGATGAAACAATAATTGCTAAAAATAGTAAGATTATTAGTTTTAAATTTATTATCCTATTCATTTAATACTACTTTTAATTTAATTCTATGAAATTATGCAGTATTATATACATAACTTTACTTTAGTCAAAGCAAAAAACTTAAAACTAAACTAACTCGAATTTTTACTGAGCATCATGACCATTTGACGACCATCCATTTTAGGTTGGCTATCAATTTTAGCAATATCTTCTAGATCAGCAATTATTTTATCAAATAATTGCTTTCCTCTCTCTTTATGAATAATTTCTCGACCTCTAAACCATAAGGAGACTTTTACTTTATCCCCAGCTTCAATAAATTTTCTAATTTTTTTCAAATGGTTATTAAAATCTCCATCATCAATATTAACTTTAAATTTCATCTCTTTTAAAGCGGTTTTTTTCTGTTTTTTCTTTGCTTCCTGCTTTCTTTTCTTCGCTTCATATTGATATCTTTTAAAATCTAATATTTTGCATACTGGTGGTTTAGCATCAGGTGATATCTCTACTAAGTCAAGATTAGCATCATATGCCCTTTTCTTGGCATCTTCAGTTGAAAATATACCAAGCTGAGCACCATCATGATCAATCAAACGTACCTGACTTGCCGTGATCTTATCATTAATATTAGGTATCTTATTTTTATTATATCCAGGTATAAAAATTCTCCATCATTAGTTTTTTAGTAATTATACTTACACTTTATAATTTAGCCAAGATATTTTTTATTTTCATTTTTAATTAAAGTAATAAAATCATCGATAGTTATTACTTGTTGTTTTTCTGTGCCAAGTTTTCTAAGTGTTAAAGTACCATCTTGTTTTTCTTTTTTACCAATAACTGCGATTATTGGTACTTTTTGATTAGAAAAATTTCTAATTTTATAATTCATTTTTTCGTGTGAAGTATCAATTTCTGATCTAATACCTTCCTGAATGAACTTATCATGAATACCTAACGCATAATCATCTAAATCATTAGTAATTGCGACAATAGCTACTTGAACTGGAGCTAGCCATAATGGAAATTTCCCAGCATATTCTTCGATTAAAATTCCCATAAATCTTTCGAAAGCACCAATAATAGCCCTATGTAACATAACTGGTCTTTTCTTTTCACCAGAACTGGTAACATATTCGGCATCTAAGCGTTCTGGCAGAACAAAATCAACCTGAATAGTACCACATTGCCAATCACGACCAACTGCATCAGTTAGGACAAATTCTAATTTAGGGCCATAAAAAGCTCCTTCCCCAGGGTTGATAGTATATTCTAAACCAGTAGCTTCCACCGCTTCTTTTAATGCAGATTCCGATTTATCCCATACTTCATCGCTACCAGCACGAACATCAGGGCGATCAGAAAATTTTACCCTAACTTTTTCAAAACCAAAATCTTTATAAACTTCAATCAATAAATTACAAAAAGATACAGTCTCACTGTTAATCTGGCCTTCTGTACAAAAAATATGAGCATCATCCTGAACAAAACTACGTACTCGAAGCAATCCATGTAAAGCACCAGAGGCTTCATTACGAAAACAGCTACCAAATTCTGCCATCCGCAGCGGTAAGTCACGATAGCTTTTTATGCCTTGACGAAAAATTTGCACGTGACAAGGACAATTCATTGGCTTTAATGCATGTGTTTTGTCTTCATTCTCAACCATAAACATATTATCACTGAATTTATCCAAATGTCCTGATAATTGCCATAATTTCTTATCAACTAAAGCTGGGGTGTTTACTTCTATATATTTAGCTAAGCTTAATTTATGGCGAATATATTGTTGCATGATTTTATATATAGTCCACCCTTTATCATGCCAAAAAGCCATCCCTTGAGCTTCTTCTTGAATATGAAATAACTCAAGTTGACGACCTAATTTTCGATGATCACGTTTTTCAGCCTCGCTAAGCATAAATAAATGATTATCTAACTGTTCTTTAGTTGCCCAAGCAGTACCGTAAATTCGTTGTAACATTTCGTTATTACTATCACCACGCCAATAGGCCCCTGCTACTTTCATCAATTTAAAATGTTTGATTTTCCCAGTAGAAATACAATGAGGCCCTCTACATAAATCAATAAAATTACCTTGACTATATAAAGTAATTTGCTCCCCAGGGGGGATAGATTCAATGATTTCAGCTTTGTAATGCTCACCCATATCTTTAAAAAATTTAATAGCTTCATCGCGATCCATGACTTTGCGTTCAAATTTCTCATTACGTTTAACTATATGCTGCATTTTGGCTTCAATAGCTGTTAAATCCTCAGTAGTAAACGGAGTATCCTTAGCAAAATCATAATAAAAACCATCTTTAATTGCAGGTCCTATAGTTACTTGAATATTTGGAAATAATTCTTTAGCAGCTTCAGCTAAAATATGTGCTGCATCATGACGAATAATTTCTAATGATTCTGGATCTTTGGTAGTTAGAATACGTAAAGTTGCATCTTTATTAATTGGTAGAGATAAGTCTGACAAATTACCATCTATTTCTACAACAATAGCATCTTTAGCCAAGGATTTTGAAATTGATGCTGCAATCTCAATCCCTGTACTACCTTTAGGAAATTTTTTACTTGATCCATCTGGAAAAGTTATATTAATCATAATATTTAAATTTATTTGTAAATGTTTATACTGCTAAGCTTGATATTTTTAGTAGATTTTATATAATTTTGCAAGTAAACTTTATCAAATTTAAGATAATGAATATTCCAAGCTGGCCAAAAATTCCACTGTGGCAACCAGATAAACCATATAATTTAGATAATACCTATAAATTATTAGCTGCATTAGATAACCCTCATGATAAACTACCAGAAACTATCCATGTAGCTGGAACTAATGGTAAAGGTTCTAGTGTTGCGATGCTGGCTAGTATTTACAAGGCAGCAGGATATAAGGTACATCGTTACACTTCACCACATCTAAGACAATTTAATGAACGAATAAATTTACGTGGCAATGATATTTCTGATTTTTATCTTAACGAATTATTAGCCAGAGTTAAACTTGCTGCAGATAGTTTAAATATCGAACCGACATTTTTTGAAGGAACAACAGTTGCAGCCTTTTTAGCATTTTCAGAAACTCCAGCTGATATTTTAATAATGGAGACTGGACTTGGAGGACGACTTGATTGTACTAACGTGATTAAATCTCCCTTAGCTACATTAATTACAGCAATATCTTATGATCATGTTGATCGTTTAGGTGGAACGCTATTAGATATTGCTAGAGAAAAAGCAGGAATTATCAAAAAAGGATCACCTTGTATCATCAGTGCCCAAGATAACTCAGTCTATAAATTATTATTAGAACATTGTGAAAAAATGCAAGCTCCTAGTTTTTGCTATGAATATGATTACGGGATTAATATTACTGATACTGGTTTTCAATATTTATCACAAAAATTTAATGTTGATTTTAACCCTCCTGCTTTAATTGGTGATCATCAATTGATTAACACTGCAAGCGTCATTGCTACCGTAATGTTGGTTAATAATCAAATTAAAGTAACGAAAGAGCAGATAGAACAAGGATTACAACAAGTTAAATGGCCAGGAAGATTAGAGAAAATCAATAATAATGAATTGCCTAAGGAAATTTCACAACACATAGGCCAGGACAATTTTAACATTTATATAGATGGAGCACATAATGTATCAGGGGCACAAGTACTTAGTCATTGGATACGAAACAATTTAAAACAGCCAACATATCTAATAGTAGGAATGACAAGTAATCGTGATGTGGCTGGATTTTGTAGTTATTTTAAAGACATAGTAAAAGAAGGATATGGAGTAACAGTACATTCAGAATCTGCAAGTTATAGTGGTGGAGTAACAGCAAAAAAAGCAGCTATAACTGGAATAGAATTTACTGCAAAAGATGATCTAGAGGAAGCTATTTTAGATATAGTAACTAAGAAAAAGCCAGCAAACATAATAATTGCTGGCTCGCTATTCCTAATTGCAGATTGTTATAATCTACTGGGTCAGTGATTTATAAACCATCAACCAACTTTTTAAAACATTCACCTCTAGCTTCATAATCTTTAAACTGATCAAAGGAGCTAGCGGCAGGAGCTAGTACTAAATTCTTTTTTCCATCCACATGCTTAGCATCACTTACTGCCTTATGAAAACTTTCATTTAAATCATCACAAATTTCATATGCTATTTTATCTTGGAGAAATTCTACAAGTTGCTTTTTACTTTGGCCAAAAATATAGGCTTTTTTGACATTTTTTAGACCATCAATAATAGGCGTTAAATCATCCTCTTTAACAATACCACCTACTAACCAGAAAATATTTTCTAAAGATACTAAAGCAATTCTAGCTGAAGCAATATTAGTTGCTTTACTATCATTATAAAAATCGATATTATCTTTGGTGCCTAAAAATTGTAGACGATGATTTAAGCCTTTAAAGCTCGGTAAATACTTGATAATTTCCTCTCCTTGCATACCTAAAATTCGGCAGATAATGAAACTAGCTGCAATATTCTCTCGATTATGATTACCGACTAAATTTGTAAGGGCTGGTAGCCTATATTCTCGATTATCAAAATATAAATCCACTAATTTATCATCTTGACAAAATACAACATCTTGCTCCTGCTTCTTGCTAGAAAAAGCTATAATATTCCGAACCCCTTCTTTTATTTGTTGTTGATGAATTATAGCTGTCTCCTCATTATCAATATTAATAATTTTTATACTATCATTTTGTAAGATTTTTTGTTTAACTGCAGAATACTCAGCAAAATCTTGATAACGATCTAAATGATCGGGAGTAATATTTAATAATACTGCAATCTTAGGCTCAAAATTAGTTAATAACTCTATTTGAAAAGAAGAAAGCTCTAAAATATAACCTTTTTTGCCGTGAGGAAGTGATAATATTGGCACTCCAATATTGCCACCAAAAACATAATCCAACCCTGCTGCTTCTAGAATATGACCCGCTAATGCTGTAGTAGTACTTTTACCGTTAGTACCAGTAATTGCAATAAATTCTGAATCTGGATTTTGCTGGTAAAACAACTCGATATCCGAAGAAATAACTACATTATGTTTCCTTGCTAATTTAAATATTTGATGCAAATTTGGTACTCCAGGACTGACTATAATTTTATCTAAATCAATCCATATTTCATCACTTAAATCAACAATATATTCCCTACCAAATTTTTTAGCAAAATTATCTAAAGATTGCTGGTTATCATCATAACAAATAATCTGACCTGCAATACCATTCAGCGACTCAAATACTGAAATCCCAGTTCTACTAAGACCGAAAATACCAATTTTTTTATCCTGCTGTTTTGTTAATTTCATTATTTTTCCTAAATTTTCATTTATTTTCACTATTTTTAGCTAAGCTACTTGAAATAAATTTCTCTAAATCACCATCAAGTACTGCGGTAGTATTTGCCGTTTCATAACTAGTCCTGAGATCTTTGACCATTTGATAAGGTTGCAAGACATATGATCTAATCTGATGCCCCCAACCTATCTCTGTTTTTGCCGCATTTTGTTCATCAATTTCAGCATTTTTTTTCTGCATTTCATAGTCATATAATCTTGCTTTCAGCATCTTCATCGCTTCAGCTTTATTTTTGTGTTGTGAACGATCATTTTGACATTGTACTACTATATTAGTTGGCAAGTGAGTAATACGTACTGCAGAATCAGTGGTATTAACATGTTGTCCACCTGCTCCTGATGCCCTGTATGTATCAATCCGTAAATCTTTATCATCAATGTCAATTTCGATATTATCATCTATTTCAGGATATACCCAGCAACTAGCAAAACTAGTCATTCTTTTACCTGCAGCATTAAATGGCGATATTCTAACTAAACGATGTACACCACATTCGGTTTTCAACCAACCATATGCCATATCTCCCTTTATTTTAATACAACATGATTTAATTCCAGCTTCTTCACCAGCTATAATATTAATTATTTCTGTTTTAAAACCCATACGCTCAGCAAATCTCAAGTACATTCGCATCATCATTGATGCCCAGTCATGACTCTCCGTTCCCCCTGCTCCCGCATTTATTTCTAGGAAACAATCATTAACATCCTGCTCTCCTGAAAATAGACATTCAGTCTCGAACTTAGCCGCAACAATTTTCAAATCTTTTAAATCTTTTTCTATCTGATCTAAAACCTCATTATCATCTTCTACTTCAGCAAGTGAAGCTAATTCTATATTCTCTTTAATACCGTCATTAATTTTATTATAAGTATCTAACTTATTTTCTAATATTCTTTTTTCTTGTAAGATTTTACTAGCTTTTGCCGGATTATCCCAAAGATTACTATCTAAAGATTGTTTTTCTAACTCAGCTAATTGCTGCTTTAATTTACCTGGGTCAAAGAGACCTCCGAAGCAATCCTAATGATTCCTCAATTTTATTTTTTAAGTTTTCTATTTCTGCTCGCATTTTTTTACTATCTAATTATAATGTATATAAATTTTTAAGTTATTATAAGCTAATTAAAAAAAATTACATGCAGAAATCAAAATTTATCCGTAATTTCGCAATTATTGCTCATATTGATCATGGTAAATCTACTTTAGCAGATTGTTTAATAGAACATTGTGGCGGTTTAGAAAAAAGAGAAATGAGTAAGCAAGTTCTGGATTCGATGGATATTGAGCGTGAACGTGGTATCACTATTAAAGCTCAAACCGTTCGTTTACAATATAAAGCAAAAGATGGTAATACATATTATCTAAACTTAATGGACACTCCTGGTCACGTCGATTTTTCTTACGAAGTTAGTCGTTGTCTTAGCGCTTGTGAAGGTTCATTATTAATAGTAGATGCAAGTCAAGGAGTAGAAGCCCAAACACTTGCTAATGTTTATCAAGCAATTGAGAATGATCATGAAATTATCCCAGTACTTAACAAAATTGACCTGCCAGCAGCAGAACCAGATCAAATCAAAGCTCAAATCGAAGATGTAATTGGAATCGACGCTAATGATGCTCTATTAATATCCGCTAAAACTGGTATTGGTATTGAAGAAGTCTTAGAAGCCATTGTTAATAAATTACCACCACCTAAAAACGAATATATCGATGATACTAACCCAGAATTTTTAAAAGCTTTACTTATTGATAGCTGGTATGATCAATATTTAGGCGTTGTCATTTTAGTACGTATTTTTCAGGGCTCTATTAAAAAAGGCATGAAAATAAAGATGCTAGCTACTGATTCGAAATATACTATTGATGATGTTGGTTATTTCACTCCAAAAAAAGTAATTTGTGACTCTTTAAATGAAGGCGAAATTGGATTCTTTACTGCTTCAATCAAAGAAGTAGCTGATTGTCGTGTTGGCGATACTATCACTGAAGACGTTAAAAAAGATATAACTGCTTTACCTGGTTTTAAACCTAATTTACCTGTAGTGTTTTGTGGTCTATATCCATCTGATGCTTCGGATTTTGAGAGTTTAAAAGATGCTTTATTAAAACTGAAGTTAAATGATGCTAGTTTAGAATTTGAAACAGAAAGTTCTAGCGCCCTTGGTTTTGGTTTCCGCTGCGGCTTTTTAGGATTGCTACATCTAGAAATTATTCAAGAAAGATTAGATCGGGAATTTAATCTAGATTTAATTACTACAGCGCCAAGTGTTATCTATAAAGTAAACATCCGTGGCGGCGAGCAAAAAGAAGTACATAACCCTACTGATTTCCCTGATCCACAAACTATAGAATCAATGTTGGAACCTTGGATTAAAGCAACTATTATGGTTCCTGAATATTATTTAGGCGCAGTGCTTGCTCTTTGTACTGATAAACGAGGTCTGCAAGTAGATATGAAATATCTCCAAGGCAGGATGATGCTAGTTTATCGACTGCCACTTAATGAAATTGTCTTCGATTTTTATGACCGCCTGAAAAGTTGTACTAAAGGTTATGCTAGTTTCGATTGGGAAATGGATGGTTATGAAGAAAGTCAATTAGTCAAACTTTCTATTTTAGTAAATAGTGATCCTGTAGATGCTTTATCTACTATTGTTCATAAGGTTCGTGCTGAATCAAGGGGTAGAGAACTTTGTAAACGTCTCAAAGATTTAATCCCAAGACAATTATTCCAGATAGCAGTACAAGCAGCAATTGGTGGAAAGATTATAGCTAGAGAAAATGTTAAAGCAATGCGGAAAGATGTTCTGGCTAAATGTTATGGTGGTGATGTTTCCCGTAAGCGTAAATTATTAGAAAAACAAAAAGCAGGAAAGAAAAAGATGCGAAATGTTGGCAATGTAGAGATACCGCAATCGGCCTTTATTGCTGCACTTAAAGTTGGAGATGATAAATGACGATCACATTCAATAAAAAAACTGATAAAATAGCCATAATTGCTCCAGCTTCTAGCAGCAAAGATGCGGCAGAAAAATTAGAAGCTGGGATAAAATTACTTGAAGACCAAGGATTTCATTGCATATATAATAAAGATATATTTGCAAATGATAGTGTAAAATATTTTGCAGCAAATAAAGAAACACGTTTGCAAGGATTAAAAGAAGCCTTAGAAAATTCTGAAGTAAAAATTATCTGGGCTTTCAGAGGTGGTTATGGATCTTCAGAAATTGCTTATGATTTAATCGGCATTAAACCAACTGGCGACAAAATATTAATTGGCTTTAGTGATATTACAGTCTTTCATAGTTTATTTAATAAATCATATAATTTACCTACTATTCATGGCTCAGTGCTAACCTCATTATTAGATTTACAAAAAAAGATGTTTCCTGAAATTATCAATGTTTTACAAGGAAATGATACTAAACTACCACTTACAGCTATTAATGACATTACATCTAAACATAAGTCAATATCTGGTAATGTTACTGGTGGTAATTTAACAGTTTTTTGTCATTTAATAGGAACTAAATTAGCTCCAGAAACTAGTGGGAAAATATTGATTTTTGAAGAGGCACAAGAAAAAGGCTATCAAGTTCATCGCTATCTGATGCACTTAAAAAACGCTAATTTACTAGATCAAGTTAAAGCAATTATTTTTGCAGATTTTACTAAAAGTGATGAATATTTAGAAGACTCTATAAAACATTTTACAACAACCTATGTCACGAATATTCCTGTATTTAGATTAGCTGGTGTTGGCCATGGTAATATTAACCACCCTATTGTTTTTGGTAGTAATGCAGTAATAGAAGATGATAACTTAACCATAACCAGCCCTTTTAAATTGATTTAAATAAGAAATTTTATTTTATAATACTTGCAAGTATTTATAGTTTTGATATGTTACTCTTGTTTATGCAAACTAGTACTAAGAGGCCGTCATATCTGGATACCTACATAAAGTCAAGTAGAAAACTCGTCATCACGAGCCGACTACGTCGGCGTGGTGATCCAGATTTGATATTATTACTTATTTTTTCTGGATTGCCACGAACATAAATGTTCTCGCAATGACGGGTTTGCATAGTTAATGGATACTATACAATAATAAATAACTTCAACAAACCATGCAGATTAAAGTTGGTACGAGAAAAAGCAAATTAGCAATGATCCAAACTAATCTAGTATGTGATCTTATAAAAAAACATTTCCCCGATATAACCATTGAAATAATACCTATAGTAACTAGTGGTGATAAGATTCTCAATAAAAACCTATATAATATTGGTGGTAAGGCATTATTCTTAAAAGAACTAGAAGAACAATTAATCGCTAGTAACATTGACCTCGCTGTACATTCTTTAAAAGATGTCCCTGGGATTATCCCTGAAGAATTATCCATAGCTGCGGTATTGCCAAGAGAAGATGCTAGAGATGTTTTAATATCAACGAAATTTACTAATTTACAAGAAATAGATGATAATAGTATTATTGGTAGTTCATCTGTAAGACGTAAGGTGATTTTAGAACAACTAAATCCTAATATTAAATTTACCCAATTTCGTGGCAATGTTGAAACCAGATTAAATAAACTAAGGCAAGGCGAAGTTGATGCTACTATTTTAGCTTTAGCTGGATTAAAGAGATTAAATTTATTTGATCCTAAAATATGTCATCCAATAGAGCTAAATGATATGTTACCTGCAGCGGGTCAAGGGATTATCGGGATAGAAATTCGTAAATCTGATCAATCGATGCAAGAACTTTGTAAGCAAATTAACGACCAAGAAACCTGGTATTTAGCTGCAGCAGAGCGAGGTTTTTTAACAGAATTAGATGCTAGTTGTAGAACTCCAATGGCAGCATATGCCAAATATGATAATCAAGGCAAAATCATCGCTGATTATATGTTAGCTAGTGAGGATGGTAAATCAGTTAAATATCATAGAGAAATAGCCTCCAAAAAAGAGGCTACCAATATCGGAGTTAAAGCTGCTAGTCGACTAAGTTAAATCCCATACATCGCTACTAGTAACATTTTCATCTTCAGTAACGTTATCATCATCATTATTATAATTATCTGTTACAAACTGATCGATAAAGTCTGGCTCTTCTGTTTCTGATTCAATAACAACATCTGAATTGTAACAAAATTCTTCTACATAAATTGCCATATTATTTAAAGGACAATATAATTGAGGAATATGTACAAAAAACTTCATGACCTCTAACATAACATCATTATTTATTAATATCTTAAATTGATTTTCTAAACCTCGAATATAACCGCTTATTAAATGTTCATTATCATATTTAATAATATTATAATCGCTATTTATTTCCTTTTTTAAATCATCTCCATTCTGTAACTGGTCTATAGCGATATATTTTTTAAATAAAGTGTCAATCTTTTCTCTTTCATCAAAGATGATATCTGTAAAATTAGGACTACAGAAAGTTTCCACTATAAGTTTTTCAAAACTGCCTTTGTTTATTGACTTATAAATAGGTACTTCTTCCCATTCTTTTGATACAATATTGGTTAAATAATTTTCCAAAAATTCTACAACATCATTTTCAAGGCTAAATTTTAATTTTAGTAAATTATCATCATGTATTCTTGGTAAAAAAACTAATAATATATAATCAATAGTATTACATATAACTTCATATCCCAGTACATCATTATCATCGTATGGATTAAATTCCGAGGGTAAAAAATACTTATACTCATTTTGGAATTTTAGAAAATAATATACTGCCGTTTTTCCATGTCCATCAACTAAATTTATATCAACAGTTCCATTTAAAACTGGTGCTATAATATTGTTATAAAAATCTTTTGGCTTATAACCAGACCAAATATTAAGCTCTTTAGCATAGTTTAATACATCTGAACTATCTTTAAAATTGAATATTTTTCTTGTAGACATAACTCCTTCCTATTAGTTTGTTAAAATTTATTTATAAAAGATTTAAATAAGTAAATCAAAAACTAATATTAGATTTTATGTTAAATTCACACTCTAGAATAAATTATTTTATTTTCTATTTACTAAATCTTGCTATGGCTTTTTTTGTTGTTTATGATTTAAGTCAAACTTCGCAAAATAATAAAATAACTTCTATGGAATTTTCAGAAGAAACACATAATAATTTGCCAAAGAAACGGCCATTATCACCTCATCTAACTATATATAAACCACAAATTAGTTCTATACTTTCCATTGGTCATCGTCTTAGCGGCATTGGCTTGTTTGTAACATTATCAGCTCTTATTTGGTGGTTTATTCTTTGGGTATTTAATAAATTTGACCCCGATTATTTGGATATATTCGAATCAAATATTGTAATTGGCATATTAGTTTTAGTTAGCTATGCTTTCTTTTATCATTTATGTACTGGAATCCGGCATTTATTCTGGGATATAGGCAAGGGCTTTTCTATCTGCTGTGTGCATTACACTGGCTGGATAGCGATCATAATGTCAATCTTACTTACTGCTGTTTTTTGGTTATATGTTGGAGTATTTTAATTGGAGAATTGTAAAATGCAGAAAAAATTACGTTCAAATTTAAAAACCGCAAAAGGACTTGGAACTTCGGGCTCTGGGAATCATCATTGGCGGCATCAAAGATTTACTGCTATATTTCTAACTATCTTAAGTTTTTGGATATTTTGCTTCTTTTGCGACTTAACAAATGATGATATAGATCATGTTATTGATGTACTACAAAAACCCTGGCATATCGTGATGATGATATTATTCGTTGTTATGCTGTTTTATCATTCATTTTTAGGAATGCAAGTAGTCATCGAAGATTATATTAGTTGTAGAGCTATGAGATTCTCATTAATAGTTCTTACACAAATATTTTCAATTGTCACCGTAGTTAGCTTTATAGTAGCTATTTTTTATATAATTGCTTTATAAGAGAATAATAATTTTATGTCGTTAGATTATAATATAGTTAATCATGAATATGATGTTGTAGTAGTGGGAGCTGGTGGCGCTGGACTTCGTGCTACATTTGGTATGGCGGAGGCTGGATTAAATACTGCTTGCGTTACTAAAGTGTTTCCAACAAGAAGCCATACAGTAGCTGCTCAAGGTGGCATTAGTGCTGCTCTTGGTAATATGGGTGAAGATGATTGGCGTTGGCATATGTATGATACTGTTAAAGGTGGAGATTGGCTTGGAGACAAGGATGCAATA
>JABSSF010000031.1 GCA_013214485.1 Rickettsiaceae bacterium
TAAATGAGTCATTTAAAGGAGAGTGGAATTACATTATAAAACCTATTAAATATTAAAGTTATTTTTGCAAGCTTCCATAGTTTGCTTTGGGCTTGGGATGACTTAGCTTTTTGGTCAATTTTTTCTAAAGAATTATTTATTAATGATGCGGTATTTTTAACTAAAGAACCATTACATATATTAAATAGTCATTATCATTATCGACGAGGACCTGCCTATTTTCACTATTTTGTAATGTATTTTAGCGGTATATCTGAAGCAGGATTATTAACCACTCATTTTGCCTTACATCTATTGTTTGCTATGCCATTTTTTGCTGCTAGATATTTTTGGCAAGGCACAACTCTTTTCATGTTATTATTCATATTAATTATGTTATTACCAGGGGGTAATAGTACAGCCTTAATATCTGTTTATAACGATAGTACAATTGGTTTTATAATCGCAGCAGCACTGGCAATTTTTATTAGCACAGAAGATAAATATAAAGCATTAAAACTTATTACACCTATATTTTTTATGATGCCTATTTTCCGCGAAATAGGTATGTGGCTTGGTATGTATGCTGCAGTAATATTATTTACTTTATTATTTTATCAAAAAAATAATATTGAAAAACTATTACATAAATTTTTGTTTTTTCTCTTATTATTCAGCCTACCAATAATATCAAGCCACTTGTGGTTTTGGTATGTTGATGTTTATGGGTTGCTAGGTCGTGACCCTCATCAGCTCAATGACGTAATAGGAATATTTAATGATGTAATTAATTCAGATGTCAAAACATGGCAAATTATTAATTTATATTTTGAACGTTTTGCAGAAAGCTTATTAACCAAGCCATTTCTTTTTATCTATAGCTTAATAGTAATAACCCTTTATTTAATCATAAAAACTAATATTAAATATTTAAAAGAATTTATAGCTTTATTAGCAATAACTTCAATATGCTTATTATTATTCTTATCTTTTAGATTATATATTTATATATTAATGGCAGAATCTACTTATAGCTCATTTGATGGATCAGTCATTGACTTAGAATCTATGTTAAGATTTGCTTCTAGTTATTTATTATTATATCCTGCAATTTGCTGCATATACATTAAACAAGCTTTAGGTTTTATTAAAATAAAACGACCAAATTTGCTAGAATTAATATTGTTTATTCTTATTGTAGCAGCATTTGGTAGATATACATATAATAATAGTAGGTTAGTCATTCTTGTGCCAATTTGCTTAATATTATTATTTTTATTCAGTAAACATAGTAAAAGAGCTTTAATTGAAGCATTTATTGTAGTTTGTAGTATCGGATTTATAATAACTAATGTTAAAGTCACTTTAGATCGATTACCAAAAACTTTTAACATAGCTCAGAAGGATAAAATATTCAGGGAACAAACAAAATTAGTCACTAAATTACTGCAACAACAACATTATATTGAATATGATTTTATTAATAAAAATGATAAAATTACTTCAATTAGAAATTGTTATTTTTTAGTTTTCTTCCTTTATCCTCATTATACTGACGAAGATCGGAAAAAATGTTTTGCAAGCATAGAGTTAGATAATAACATTATGTTGCCATTTGATATAAACACGACAAAATCTAATGTTGATATTAATGAGATTTTAGAAAATCCAGATAGCTATAAATGCCAGGTTAAATATTATCCACAGCATAATTATTTGAATATTAATTGCCAATAACTTTCCCGGTTTTATTATGAAAAGAGTTTTAAGTTTATTTTTTATTACCTTAATCATTATTTTTATAGGATATTTAGCCATAAAAAACTCTCCCTCTTATTGGTATGCAAAATATGAACATTATTACGAAAAATTAGAAACAATAACCAATGGCAAAATTACTTCATATTTACCAGCCCCCATTCCAAGCCCCTTATATTATTTTAACTTAGATAAAATAAAGACTAAATTAGAATCTCCACCAGATTGGATAATAAAAGAATTAGAGCAAAGCTTTGCTATTTATAAAAAATTTACTCCAGAAGAGGTGCTTAAAACCCATGAATTGACTGTACCTGCTGAAAATTATACCGTTTTTATTATTAAAGATGGCAAAGTAACATATAAAAATAGGAATAGAAATATTGGTAGATTTATTCTTCGAGGAATCAATTACTATCAGAAATTATTTTCTTATTTACACAAAAAGAAGTTGATAGGAGATCTCGTTATTATGATACGTATGTCAGATGTAATGGGAGATGAATATAGCGAAATTAATATTAATGATATTGCGCCACTTTTTGCATTTAGTAAAAATACTAATAAACACCTGGACAAATATTCTGTTTTAATACCTGATTGGTTAAATCTAAGACATTGGCCTCTCAATTTAAAACAAGTTGAATTAGCTAATAAACAATTTCCATGGGATAAAAAACTTAATGTTGTTTTCTGGCGCGGTGGAATGTCGGATGTAAGTGGTTATAGGCATGGAATCGTTAATATTAGTAAAAACTTAAATCAGCAAAAAATTGATGCTCAATTTACAGAAGGAAAACTTGCCACTGCTAAATTTACAAAATTAAAAGATCATATAGCTTATAAATACCAACTTAGCATTGATGGCTGGGCAGCTACATATGAACGTTCTATATGGCAGCTTTATTCTAATAGCGTAATGTTAAAACAAAATTCTATATATACTCAGTGGTTTAGCAGTGCATTAGAACCTGGAAAACATTATGTTGATGTAGGTACTAATGCTAATGAATTATTAACCATTCTATCAAAATATAGTGATGAGGAATTACATGAAATTGCAGTAGCTGGACAAAAATTTGTAAAGGAAAATTTAATGCCCGAGGATATGATAGTTTACTTAATCCTAGTTTTACAAAAATATGAAAAATTACAAATTACAGCTCAAACCAAATAAAGATAATAATCATTATTTTTATTTAATTTCTTTTTAAAAGTATTTTAATTTCGATTATTTCATTTTGTATAATAATGCATTTGTAAAGAATAAATAACATGGTATATTACACTAGGTGTTTTTACCAGGGTTTTTTAAACCTGAAATATAATATATGGATAACTAATTATATAGGTATAGTGAAATGAACAAAAATAAAACTGTTGAAAATCAAGACCTAGCAACTAGGTTTGAATTTTTAGAGGACTTACCAAATTATATATCAGTTACAGATACTGAAAACCGTTTTCAAGGAATTTCTGGATGTTGTTTAAAGTTTCTTGATTGGGATTTTTGTAATCAAGCAATTGGTAAAACTTATTATGATATACCAAACGATTTTTCTAAGATCGCTGACTCGGTTGTTAATTTTGAAAAAAAAGTTATAGATTATAATAAAGTTGCTCTTTCCTTGCTTTGTTTTCATTATAAGGGCAGTGTAAAGGCAATGATAGTAGATAAAAAACCTGTCTACGATAAAGAAAAAAAAGTTATTGGAATTGTTTCTAGTATTACAGATATAACAAATATTGTAATAAAAAAATATGAATTGTTAAATCAGTTAGATAAGAAATATATCGATGAATTCAGTCCCAAACTACATATTCTAACTCCTGAATTTTCACCTCTTCCCTTGTCAAAGCGTCAACAAGAATGTCTTTCCTTGATAATGAGAGGTAAAACTATTAAGGAGATTGCCTATATTCTAGGTATATCTTATCGTACAGCAGAAGGTCACATTCAAGTAATAAAGCACAAGCTTGGCTGTAATAACAAATCTCAACTAATAGAAAAAGCTATAGATAGTGGGTTTTTGTTTCATGTTCCAGAAATTTTGTTTGGATTGAAAACCTAAAGATTTTTACTGAAAATACTAAAATAAAAAATCGTATGAATAAATTAACAAAGAGATTATTTTTTAAAAATCTATTTTACAATTAAATAAATATACCTTAATTTTTATCAATCAAGAACTTTTTTAACCTACTATTCATCAGCTATTTCTTTAATTAATTCCGTAATTTTTTTACGAACTTTATCATTATTAACTGCAATGTACATTTTGATTAACTTGATAACTTCTGCTTCAGACACTTGCTCTAAATCTTCTTTGACAGCATCTTCTTCTTTAGCAAGCTTATTTTCAATTTCTTTAATGCTTGCATTTGACTGATCAAAAAAATAACTAATTGGTACTTTTAGAAAACTTGCCATAGCATACAACCTGCCGCTAGAAATTCTATTAATTGCTTTTTCATATTTTTGTACTTGTTGTATGCTCACATTAATTTCTGTAGCTAAATCTTGTTGACTCAATCCTAAAAATACCCGACGCATTCTTAATTTTTTACTTACCAACTTATCAATGTTATTGACTTTACTTTTAGACATCACCTACCTATATTATTTTATCTTAAAATTTTGACAAACACTACCATAGATAACAATTTCTTACAAGATTATTAAATTTTTATCTAACTTTTAAATATCTATGATAATTAGTTGACTAAACTCTTTAATCGCTTCTGTAAACAATATTTCCAAGAATCCTCTATACATAAAAAAGTAAAAAAATTACGCACGTAGTCTAGATAATGATTGAAATCCGAAGAAATAAACACATGAACAACATGGTATAGCTAGAGACCACCTATTTGTTAAAAAACGAACTACCCCATTAGGCTTTAAAAGCTTTAAACAACTATTTCTGGTATTGAAAGCATCCGTATAATTTAAAAAAACAAGTTGAATGTGCAGATGCTGATACTTACATTTTTGAAAATTTTTGTACAATGCTTGCTTCGTGAATAGCTCGAATTGCTAGATCTAATGACTACTAACAACTTTGCATATTACATGCGACAAAACCATTATTCATTCCTATTCAGTAAATCCATCATAACAAAATTCTTTTTCTAGCTGTTCAAGAAATTTGTCACCATCAATAAAGATAAGGTCTTTAAGCTCTTCTAGCTCTGAATTGGTCAACTTATCAAAATTTTGTTTACTTAGATCATTAGGTAAATTAAGATATGGTGTTTTTATCCAACCATTGACACTTTTATACATATTCTGCAAATTAGATGTATTATATTGTTTTTCATATATTTTCTGAACTTTATACACAATACCACCAATTTTATTGAGTAAATCTATTGGGGTTACCAAGGCATTTGGCGCCAAAATTAAATTACGAATAATTTCCATATAGGAAGAGAGTACAGAAATTTCATAATTATCAATGACCTCTTGATCTATCATATTATTTCCTACAGTTAACTCGTTCAATTTGTTCAAAGATTCTATATTAAAAAAGTTTTCGTCGTAAATAACCTTAGTAACTATAGTGTTAATTTCCTTAATAATATTAGTAATCTTTAATGCTTCTTTTGTTATACTAAGACAGCAACTCATCTTAAGTGCATTGGTTATTCCAAGTTTTGTAATCTCAGAATGTATTGCTAATAAAGGTGAAAATTGGTCAAAATCTGTAAAAACATAATTTGTCGGTTTAGATTCAATATCTCTTTGTATAAGAATATTATACAGATCTTTCAAATAACTTAGTTGCAAATTTGGGTTTGCCATTCCTTTGGTAACTAGGTTACTAACTTCCTTTATCAAAAGGATATCATCATCAACACTACCTTCTATAAAATTACTTTTCAACTCGGTTGCAGTGTAGTTTAGTATTAATTTTTGTAACACATCAGTAATATATTCGTCATAATACTCTCTACAGAAACCTGATATTGCCAAAGAAGCATCATTTTCTTCATCTAAGTCATAGAGTTCAATATTAAATACTCCTCTTAATTGCTGTACTATTGTAACAGAGTTCTCAGATAATTCTTGCCAGTTTTTATCACCAATATTTATAGATAATTCATGTCCAGGTTTTGTAGGATTTACTAATGAAATACGTTTACCTGAAATTAAGGTATTTGGATCTATAGAAGCTGACTTATATTCTATGCCAGATATAGTAGCAATGATGAAATATTGTGATAAATTTTCTGGATCTTCTGAAATTTTAAATTTCTCAAATTTAAGATCATAAAAATTGTCAGAAGTAAGATTTACTGTAAGATCCGTAACAAAACTATTTTCTTGCGCTATCTTGCTGAAGCTGGTATTCAAATCTATGCGATGAGTTTGCAGTATGTTAACATGATTTGAGAACAGAGTGCTTAAACTATCACAAATTAATGCGGAATTCAATATAGCGTTACCAAAACCCGCAAGATTTGGCACACCAATAGCAGCAGTTTTTACTACAAATGCTGAATCTGTTGTAGTAGATTCAAATCTAATGTAGGAATCATTAGTCTCATCATAAGCTGCAACAAATATAGCAGCACGATAAATTTCATCACCTACTGTACATTGCAGAACCGCAGCACCATCTCCAGCCGCATCAGCTGCCATTCTATTTGCAGCAGTGTTTCTTGCATCAATCTGATTTGCCAGGTCATAGACATTGATTAAATCACTTGCATCTGATTCACCACTTATAGTGTTATTAGCAGTAATAACTTCAAAATTGGGGTTGCATTGACCAATAAATTTTTCTGCTGTAGGAGCATCAATTTCTAAGGCACCTGCGTTACAATCAGCACTACCAATCGCAATTGCAGCAATATTTGGATTTTCTTGTTCATATAAATACGTACCATTCAGAGATACGTGATCATTTCTGGAAGTTATTGTTACTACATTTGTAGCAGCATGGTTAATATCTACCGTAAAACTATAAAGTTGTGGGTGTAACATAACATATTGATTAAATACTTTAGCAAAATTTTGCGCTGTTTTAGCAACAGTTGTACCGATTAATACTTCACCATCTGCTCCAGTATAATTGTTAGCACTACAGAAAGTAAATAATATTCCTTTTATTGTTAATTTGTCACCATCAGAAGCGCCAGCTCCAGGAGCAGCACCACCATAATTAAATGTTATTGTATAAAAAGATTTAGAACCACTATTATCACCATTACCATCATCAGCAAAAGTAGGGTGCAGACCACCAGCATAAGACACCGAATGTCCACAATTTTGTAGATTTATGAAATTAATACTATTATTTTTTACCTTTGCCATAACTATCTCCTTTATCATATTCGGTTACCAAAACTTATCCCATTATAATGTATGTTATATGGGTTACTATTGTCAAGATAAATTTGATCAAAGGTTGTGTAATATATAATTAAATTATTGTTTAATCACAGAAAAAACGGATAATTTTGAAAATGCCCCTGACAAAAAAGTGATTGCTTATAATAAACCTCTTCTTTCCATAGATTTGCTTTCCTTTGATAATAAAATAAAGCTAATGCTAGAACATAAAAAACCAATTCACAATGAAGAAGGAAATGTAATAGGAGTATTTACTAGCTCTAATGATATAACAAATTTGATATTTAAAAAATATAATTCTTTAAATCTATTGGATAAGAGATTTACCAGTAATTTAAAACACAAAAAATATATTTTAACTTCTGAATTTTCTCCTTTATCTCTAACAAAAAAACAAAAAGAATGTCTTGCATGGGTTATTAGAGGAAAAACTAATAAAGAAATTGTATATCTCATGGGTATATCTTGTCGTACTGTAGACGAGCATATTCAAAAAATGAAACTTAAGCTTGATTGTAACAGCAAATCTCAATTGATAGAAAAGGCTATAGATAGTGGGTTTTTGCTTTATGTTCCATAGATCATGTTTGAACTAAATATAACAAATACAAAATAAAACGGCGGTTTCAACTTATAACGTTGCACTAACTAGTATAATTTATTTAATACTCTCAGTTAGTTTACTTTTAATTTGTAAATATCTAGTGTGATTTTTTTTGAAATCATAATACCCTATGCGAGAAGCAGAGCGAAAGTGAATTGTTTTATTTGCGTTATCAACAAGAAACTCAACATCATCAACAAAACCAAGAAATGTTCTAAATTCAAAATGCAGGTAATTATTTTGTCTTGTTATTAATTTTACTCTAGGTATATTTTCTACTGTATTGGTAATAAATTCCACTACGTTAGCAAGTGAAATATTATGTGAATAGTATATTGGCTTTACATAAGAATTGCTATTGTTATTTTCAAATGAACTAACACAATTTGGAGAATCAGGACATGGTTTAAGTTTATTATTTATAATACCTACATTATCTAGATTACTCGAATTTGAGGAACATCCATATAATAACATTATTGAAAAACTAAGATACAAAAGTTGATTGACACGAAGATTTTTAGTACAAAAGTTATATAGCATTCTTTCTCACACCCTAAATTTACTACTAGCTAATAAGCTATCATTTTTCATATAATATGTCACTAGTTATTCAAGCGATAGGATTTAGAATTCACTTTATCCCTATCTTGCATTAATTGAAATCCACTCGATATGTCTGAAAGCTTTTGATATTTTCTTCTTTATATCAAATTTGGAACCGAATTTCTGAACTTTTATAAGGGATGACCAACTACTATAATAGCTAACTTTCCATTTAATCTTAGCCAAAAAAACTATAGAATCAATTAATGTTAGCCAGAATTTTTATTATTGCTGGAATTCGTATTTATGATTGCTAGCCGATACATCTAGAAGACATGACTTGTTTAGCTACTGGACAATATTATGACATGGAAATCTATACTGCCGATAAAATTTGGACAAAATCACAAAAACACATCAAGCAAAAAATCTACTCCCTTAAACCTGCTCGGGGAAACAGTCACTTATATTCAAAGGAGCAGATTTTTTGCTTGAAAGCTATTGTGTTGTTGACTGTACTTTTCATGCTTTTTTTAACAGAATTAATTATGTCTTCGTACTTTAAATCAAAATTAAATAATTTATTTTCTCGAAAATAAATCATCTTTGTGATATTAAACCCTTTACCTGTACAAAAAGTTTTAAAATCATTATTGTTTTCTTTACTCAAAAGTTGATAGCTGGTACTTACTATGCTCTTTTTTATCTTTGCTAAAATATTCTTGTATCTCTCAAACAAACTGACCATTGCTACCAGATAAATTTCTATTATTCTAAAAAATTTTGATAGCAGGATCATTGCAACAAAATGATGCTTTCTACTCTCTACTGTAATATTAGTACACCAGCTATACAGTATAGTATTGCTAGGACTAAAATTTATTTTTTTTAAATCTATCTTTAGCTTGCTTCTATTGCAAACTGCAGAGTTATTTGTTATTATCATTCTTACCTCCAAAGGGTAATTAACTCTTGGAACTCAACCACTCAAATCTGAGTTGCTTACTTGCAGTTTGAATGGTTTTTTGTTAGTATATAAACATAAGTTTTGTAAATACATTTACAGTATATATTTACAAAATTATATGTCAATAGTATTTTTTAATAAAAAACATAAATATAATGACTCATACGATAATTAAAAGAAATATTAACCGTTTATTAAAGGAAAAGAATTGTAAGGTATCCGAAATTGAAAAGAAAATTGGTTCTAGTAGATCTGTTACTAGCATCTTAAAAGATAAATCAAAAAACCCCACTATAGAGGTACTACAAGCGATAGCAAATGCCTTTAACGTCAATATAGAGGAAATCATTAATGAGCCTGTATTAATAGGAGGAGCAAATACTAAACTTTTACTCAATGTGTGTAATGAAGTAATTAAGGAAATAGAGTCTTTAAATTCTCCAAATCTTGGTTATTTAAATACATTATCTATCATAAAAGAAGTTTATGAATACTCAATACATCTAAACCTTGAGAAAGTAGATTTAAACTTCGTAAAATGGACAGTTAGTAAATATACTCGGAGCGAATAAAAACTTTAAAAACCCAACTTTTCATTCGCTCCGAGTATATTATAAAATTTGAATTATTTATTCATTACTCTACAAACTTTATCGACTTCTATAATTTCAGGTGAATTGCTTGGCACAGATTTTTTTAATTTGTCATAAAAATGTTGATACCAAAAGGAATCCTTATTCATACAGGCCGTTTTTGCTCCACCAACATACAACTCATTGCGAGTTTTAAGAATTGCTTAATTTTTCTCAAGCAGTTAAGGTAAGGTTTTCAAATCAATAAAAATTAATTATTCATGACTCAAAAGATAAAAAGCGGAAATGCTGGGAGAAAAAAATATAAGCGTATACCAGTATACTTGCGGGAAGTAGAGTTTAACAAATTTATCTTACCTCACCTTACAAAAGGAAGTAGAGGACCAGAGAAAAAGATTCCTTTTTTTTAAGATATTCAACTATATATTGAAGTTAATGCATACAGGCTGTCAGTGGCAAGAATTGAATATAGATAAAGATACATATGGTAACCCAGAGATTCATTACAGTAATATATTTCGAGCATTCAAACAGTGGTTTGAAGATGGATGTTTAAAAAAAATATTTGTAGGCTCAGTGTATAAGTTATTTATTTCTAAAATGTTAGATCTAGACGTTATTCATGGTGATGGAACAACTACAACAGCTAAAAAAGGGGCGATAATATAGGGTATAACGGCCATAAGCATCAAAAAGGCGATAAGATAGTTGCAATATGTGACAGGAATTGTAACATAATATCTCCATTTATAGCTGCCCCTGGTAACAGGAACGAATGCCCGCTATTAAAAGAGGCTATAAAGCCTTTACTTGAGACAGCAAAAGAGGTTGGTTTTGACTTGAAAGGTAGCGTGTTTAGTTTAGATGGAGTATATGATTCTGACTCAAATAGAAAATTAATTTTCAATAATAATATGATTCCCAATATCAATAGAAACAAGAGAAATAGCAAATCATCAAAGGGAAGAAAGCCTAAATTTGATAAGAAAATTTTCAAAGAAAGATTTAGAACTATTGAACGAGTGTTTGCTTGGGAAGATAAATTTAAAAGACTTTTGTTGAGGTTTGAAAGAAAAAGCATCCATCACTATGGTATGAAATTCATTGCGTTTGCTATGATCAATCTCAGGCATTTTTGTACTTAAAAAAAGCCTCAACTGGAGATCATATTCAAAATGCCAAACAACACAATATGCCTTGTTTAGTAATTAAGGAGTGAAAAAGGGGCTAATACTTCTGCTTTGCATCAATTTTGACTCAACTTTTAGTTCTGTAACCTCAAAACCCCCAATGAGTTGAAGTAAAAATAGACAAATATTTTCTAGTACTTTTAATGATTTATGCAATAAACCTGATGAGGACATAACTATAAGTGATTATACTTGGTTTAAAACATATGAAGTTGTTATAGAACTATGCAGTTATTCCTTTTTTTCCGAAAGAGAAAAATTTCCTATTCTTGAGGAGAAATTTAATAAATTTGTACCAAAAGTTAATAGTAATATAATTAAAACTGTGATTAAATACTGGCAAAAAGCAGGTGAAGTTATATCAAACGTTGATGTTAACAAGATTATATTAAGTTTTTGTTCTGGTAATGAAATTAATAATTGGGATGCTGCAAAAATTATTTCTTATATCGGATTAGGTGAACTATTACCACCAGATAGTGCTAATACACCTGAAGCGAGTAGGATAGGTTATCATGTTTTAGATGTTGATCATACAACATATTTTTCTCAGTAAAGATTTATGTAATTTTTACAATCACGAGCCGCTCTTTAGCGTTAGGGCGGCTCAGATGTTCAGATTTGATATTACACTAGATATATTTTTAGATTCAATTACTACCATGTTTTTTCAGATATTTCTCTACAATGACTAGTATTTCACGATAATTTAGTTTACCAGTGACATACATTGGCATTTCTTTAACTGTAATGATAACTTTAGGAATATGTAATTCAGATATTTTTAATTTTTGTGCTGTTTTATTGATAATGTCTAATGTAAGTGTTTTGGAAGTAGTACAAAGGATAATTTGCTCGCCCTTTTTTTCGTCATCTATAGATACGGCAGCACAAACACAATCAGTATCAGCATTGCTTGCCAACTCTTCAACAGCAGTTAAGGATACCATTTCACCACCAATTTTAGCAAAACGTTTTTCTCTACCTAAAATAGTAATATAACCTTCATCATCAACAGTTACAATGTCTCCAGTGTCATACCAATCTTTGCCTATTTTCTCTACGGCTACAGGCTCAATAACAGCAGGGTTTTCTGGTTTAATATAGCCAAGCATAATATTTGGTCCTTTAACACATAAACGACCACCTTTTTTAATTCCTTTAACTGGTTGCAGGAAATATTTTATACTTGGCATTATTTTACCTACCGTACTAGTCTTATTATTCATTGTCGTATTTACAGAAATAACTGGGGAGGCTTCAGTAACTCCATAACCTTCCAAGAGTCTAACACCAAATTTTTCCAGCCATAATTGTTTTGTCTTATTTTTCAATTTCTCAGCTCCAGCAATTACATATCGGAGTGAATAAAAATCATAAGGATGAGCACAATTAGCATAGCCAGTTAAAAAAGTATCAGTACCAAACATTATCGTTGCACCTAAATCATAAATAAGCTCTGGAATAATACGATAATGCAGAGGTGATGGATAAAGAAAAACACTATTGCCATTTAACATCATCACTAATGTTACAGTTAAGCCAAAACTATGGAACATTGGAAGAGTATTAAAAGCATTGTCATGTGGGTTAAAATCTACTCTGGACATTATTTGGCAAATATTAGCATTAATATTTTTATGTGATAACGCTACAGCTTTTGGCTTGCCTTCTGTACCTGAAGTAAATAAAATCACAGCTAAACCATCATAATTCTTATCTTCACATATTGTATCATAATAATTTTGCGGCATTTGGGCTACTATAAGGCTCTTTAACTTTAATCCAAGAGTTAGTTTCTTACGTAAGTCTTCAAGGAAAATTATTTTTATTCCTGCTTTCTTTAAACTATCTATTACTTCGGTTAGTTCAGCTTTTTTAATAAAAAGCTTTGAACTATAAATAGTTTTTACTCCAGATGTAGCACAAGCTGAAATAATATTATTCACTCCTGAGGTAAAATTAATCATAGCTGGAATTCTACCAATTGCCTGCATAGCAAAAAATGTTATTAAGGTAGTTGTAGTTGTAGGTAACATTATGCCTACTGCTTCCTTTTTCTCGGTATTCCTTGAAATTAATTTTCCAAGAATAAAAGATTTAAGTAAAATATTACCAAAATTTAAATTATTATCCATATCTCTGGCTACTTTCTTATGGCGGCCATGTAATTTACTTGCATTAATTAAATTTTGAAATAATGTTGTCTTATAATTAGCTCCTTCAAACATCATTTCGCTCATTACGTCATATAATGCTTGTCCTAAATATTTTCTTCTTTCCTTACTATTAGTTAAATTTTCTGGAGGGGTAAATTTTACTGGAGGTAATATGGTAATAGTGATTTTACGTCGTAAAGAGATACCTTTACACATGATATCATTAATTTTTGAAAATATAGTAAATTGAGTACCTTCAATTCTAATAGGAAGAATATTTGCATTAGCTTTATCTGCAATCATTCCAGGCCCTTCATATATTTTCATTAATGAACCTGTTATACTAATCCTGCCTTCTGGAAAAATAGCAACTTTTTGATTCTTTTGTACTTCCTTTATTAGCATCTTAATCGCCATTGGATTATCAGTTTCTACTGGTAAAGCTTTCCCAATTTTTAAAAAAGGCTTCACCCACCATACTTTAGATATTGATAAATTAATGGCAAATATTAGATTATGAGTAACATATGAGGCAATTAATGGTGGGTCTATATATGATAAATGATTGGCAATAATTACGGTTCTATCACCTGATTTTTCATAATTTTCCATCCCTTTAACTTCAACTTTATACATTATATCAAAAATAAATTTGAAAATTATTTTCCAAAATCTGGTTGGAATAATTTCGTTATTTGGTAATAATTTATAGATATAAAGTGCTACGACAATATTTAAAATACTGATTAATAATATGGCTGTTGGGATTGAAAACCCAATATAAAATAATAATGACAAAACAATAGTTGATGCTGCCATAAATATTGAATTTATAAGATTATTTGCCGCTATTATCCTACTACGATATGCTGGTGAAGATAAATATTGCATTAAGGCAAATAATGGCACAACGTAAAGACCTCCTATTGCTGATAAAAAGAATAAATCAACTAAAATACGCCAATAATGTTTACGAGATAAAAATTCTATTACAGTCTTTAAATGTTCTTGTTGATAGCTAACTGTTGCTATTTTACTGGCAAAATATAAATCTATACCAAAGAGACTAATCCCTAGAGCTGAAATAAATATAAATTTAGTAGTAATTTCATTACCATAAATTTTGTTACACCAAAAAGAACCAACGCCAACACCAATAGAAAAAGTTGCAAGAAAAAGATTTGCTACATTTTCGTCTGCCCCAAGTATGTCTTTAGTAAGACTTGGTATTTGAGCCATAATAGTTACTGCAATAAACCAGAACCAAGAGATCCCTAAGATAGCAAAATATAATTGTTTTTTAGATTTTGCATATGTCATTATCGCAATATTTTCTCGGATTATATTTGGTTTAACCATAATTGCTGGATTATAATTATTCGATTTTGGCATGAATAAACTAGCTACAAAACCTATAATTGCAGTAATTACAAGTATTAATAATATTAGATTATTACTAAAGTTATAAAAACCACCTATTATTGTACCAAATAAAATGGATAAAAAAGTGCCAGCCTCAATAAATCCGTTAGCAGAAATTAGTTCATCTTGTCTTAATTTATCAGGCAATACACTATATTTAATTGGACCAAAAAAAGTAGAATGTATTCCCATTAAGGTTAAACATATGAATAAAATTATTAAATTAACATTGATAAAGCCATAAATGGTGATTGCAACTATTAATATTTCTACTAATTTAATAATTTTCACTAAAGTAGAACGTTCATATCGGTCAGCCAGCTGCCCTGCAATACTTGCAAAAACAAAAAATGGCATAATGAATAACGCATTGGCAAGTAAAATTAGATATTGTGCTGATATTGATAATGCTGTTGATAATTTAAAAGCTATTAATATTATTAAGGCACTTTTTAATATACTATCATTAAGAGCTCCACAAAATTGTACAATAAAAATAGGCAAAAATCTTTGATCTCTAAAAAGATATAGCTGATTAGATTCCATCTAATTTCCTTTTTCATATAAGTACATAGATATTATGCAATTTGTGCCTTAATGTCAAATGTAGTTAGTAAATTTAATAAACTTTTCTATGGGTTAAATAATTCATTGATAAATTTTACAACAAAAAAAAATTTTTTTACTTTAAATTTATATTTATTAACTATAACATTAACTCATGATATACAATTAAGAATATCTATATAAAATACTTAAATAACTTTTAATAATTAAGCGGAGGATATCATGCCAGTAACTGCCCTAAAATTTAAAGATATATGTAACAAACTTGATGATAAATATTTAGGATTGCTTGCTCATTTTGAAAATATTTATAATAAGCAATGTAAGGACTCATATAGGCTTAAGCTTTTACTGAAGGAAAAAAATTGGTTTATTCTAGAATTTGAAAGGCTTCAAAAGTTGGCGATACAAAATATAGACAAAGAAGAAAACGATGCAATATATACTAAGGCTATGAGTATAATGAATGGGGCAGTAGAAAGTCTGATTCAGGAAGTGCTCGAACATTTAAAACCATCGAATAAAATAAAGAATAATTATCCTATACCAATAAATAATCATTATTATGTAGATGATAAGTATAAGGATTTGGTAATACAACAACTAACAAAAGAAAATTCTCAATTGAAGGATTTGCTAACAAAAAGCACAAAAGAAAACTTGCAATTAAAACGATGGCTTGACGGATATTCTAAAATGAATGATATTGTGAATAAAGATATAATGGGCGATGACCATAATAATGATTGCTACCAACAAAGCAAATATTGTAACGGTTTTCACCCGCAAAAGAATGGGTATAGTTATAACGTAGGACCTCCATTACCTAATCCTAGTCTAAATATTAATTTAACAGCATCAAAACTAAAACTAGGAAGCTTGCAAAAATAACTTTAATATTTAATAGGTTTTATAATGTAATTCCACTCTCCTTTAAATGACTCATT
>JABSSF010000032.1 GCA_013214485.1 Rickettsiaceae bacterium
TTTTCTATTTTTATGCTATTTTCTGGCTGAAAAAAGAACAAGATTATGCTGAAAAAGAGTCATGGGATCTCGAGCCTTTAGAACAACAATTATCAATTAAATTAACTAGAATACATAATCAACAAACAGCAATATTTATTGTCTTTACAATATTTATTGCTTCCTTATCTTTATTATTAATAATATTATAATTTTTTATTGGTCTTTGAGCTACCTAAATAAAATTGTAAAAGTTAAAATGATTACGCAACTAATTCTTTAACATTATTTTCTAATTGTTTGAACTTAACATCATTAACCCCCCCTACCTGAGCAAGTGTAGAACTACCACCACCGCTTGCTCCAAGTGCTTCCGAAATTTTCTTCGCTAAATTACCAGCATTAAATTTATCAGCTATCTGCTTGGAAACAGAGATTACTATTGAGGACTTTGATTCTTGTAAAATACCATAAATTAATATTAAATTAGGCATTTTTTTAGTTAAATTTTCTGCAGAAACTCTAGCAGTTTTTGGATCTACTCCACTAATTTCTTGATAGATTAATAACCCGCCTTCAAGCTTAATTGCTTTATTTTCAATGTCATTTGTAGATAAATTTAACTTTTCCATTTGTATTTTAGCTAAATCTTTTTCAAGAAGTTTTTTACTTTGTAACAAATTATCAACTTTAGTTACTAATTCTGTTTTACCAGCCTTTAAATTTACCATTAATTGCTGTAATATTTGTTCATTTTCGCTAATTAACTTAAAAGCAAATTTACCACAAACAGCTTCAATTCTCCTTACTCCAGAAGCAATAGCTCCTTCACTAGCAATTTTAAAAGCACCAATGTCGCCAGTTCTAGCTACGTGTGTACCACCACATAATTCAAATGAATAAGCATCATCATTGTCATCTCCATTACCCATGGAAACTACTCTAACTTCATTATCATATTTTTCACCAAAAAGTGCCATTGCTCCTGATTCAATTGCTTCTTCTGCTAACATTAATTTGGTCACTACTGGACTGTTTTCAGTAATGACTTGATTTACCTTATCTTCGATCAACCTTATTTCTGCATTAGTTAAAGCTTTAGGATGACTAACATCAAATCGTAATTTATCATAAGCAACTAGTGATCCTTTCTGCGTTACATGGCGCCCTAATACATCACGCATAACCGCATGCAAAATATGGGTTGCTGAGTGATGTATTTTTAAATAATTACGATAATCCTGATCTATAGTAAGTTTTACTTCATCACCAACGGTGATAAGCCCTTCTTCTAGCTGACAAATATGAGCATGAATTTTCCCTAAATATTTTAAAGTATCAATTACTTTTATTTTTGAGTGCGGTGAAGTAATTACTCCAATATCTCCCATCTGCCCACCAGATTCACCATAAAAAGGCGTTTGGTTAGTAATTAAAGTAAATTTTTCTCCTATTTTAGATATTTGTTTTATTTCTTGAGCATTACTTACTAAAGATATAACACTAGCTTCAGCGCCATTAAGAGTATGGCCTAGAAATTCAGTTCCGCCAAAGCGAGTAAGAATATCAAACCATATATCGTCTGATTTAGCTTCTCCAGAACCTGACCAAGCTGCTCTTGCTCGCATCTTTTGCTCATTCATATTTTTTTCAAACCCTTTTATATCAACAGTAATCTGTTGTTTTTTTAAAATATCTTCAGTCAAATCTAATGGGAACCCATATGTATCATATAATTTAAAAGCTACATCTCCTGACAAAGTACCTTTTTTACTAATATTAGTTGTTTCATCTGCTAATATTTTTAATCCTTTACTTAAAGTAGTTTTAAATTGCATTTCTTCTTGTTTTAGGATACTAGTAATAAATTCCTCACCCCTAGCAATTTCAGGATAAGTATGACCAAATAAATCTACTAATTTGGGTAGTAATTTATAAATTAATGGTTCTTTAGCCCCTAATTGATGTGCATGACGCATTGCTCTACGCATTATCCTTCTTAAAACATAACCTCTACCTTCATTAGATGGCATTACCCCATCTGCAATTAAAAAAGCACTAGAACGTAAATGATCAGCAATAACTCTATAAGAGGATAAAGCATCATCTGCTGCTTTTACTTTGACAATATCTTCAGTATAATTAATAAGATCACGGAAAATATCAATGTCATAATTATCATGTACTCCTTGAATTACAGCAGCAATTCTCTCTAATCCCATACCAGTATCAACTGATTTTTTTGGTAATTCAATTCGGGTATCTTTATCAACTTGTTCAAACTGCATGAAAACTAGATTCCAAATTTCGATATAGCGGTCGCCATCTTCGTCTTTTGTTCCAGGAAGGCCACCAAAGATTTTATCACCGTGGTCATAAAAAATTTCTGAGCAGGGACCACAAGGACCCACATCACCCATTGACCAAAAATTATCATTAGTTTTAATACGAATTATTTTATCATCATTAAAACCTGATATTTTTTTCCACCATCTAGCTGCTTCATCGTCATCATGATAAATAGTAACGTATAATTTTTCTGCAGGAAGATTTAAAGTTTTAGTAAGTAATTGCCAGGCATAATATATAGCTTCTTCTTTAAAATAATCACCAAAAGAAAAATTACCAAGCATTTCAAAAAAAGTATGATGTCTTGCAGTATAACCAACATTATCTAAATCATTATGCTTACCACCTGCTCTTACTGATTTTTGACTGGAAGTAGCTCTTTTATATTTCCGAGTTTCAGCTCCAGTAAACACATCTTTAAATTGTACCATACCAGAATTAACAAACATTAAAGTTGGGTCATTATATGGTACTAACGGCGATGAAGGAACATGTTCATGGTCATAATTTTTAAAAAAATCAATAAAATTATTTCTTATTTGGCTCGTTGTATATTGAAATGTTTTATGCTTATCCATATTGTTTTCTACAAAATAAATTTTAAAAATGATAATCTATACCCAAAACAGGTTTTTCACTCGCTTTGAGTATATTAAATTTATTGCTAAATTACAATATTATTTTGAATAACCTCTTACTAAATAGCTGCTTAGACTTTAGATTACTGCATTTCAAATAAAGTTTAGTTATCATTATTGCTAAACTTATAAATCTATTTCGGATTAGCAAAAGGATAACTTTTAAGGTTGTATAAAATGGAACAAGCAGTTACATCTAGATTTGAATTCTTAGCAAACATATTTTTTAATTTATTTCATAAAAAAAATTTAGTTATCCTTATTGGTAAAAAAGGGGTTATGCTTACTGCTTTTAATAGACATCAAGCTATTGATTCTATTTATATCACTAAAGATTTACAAAATAACATAAAACAATATACTAAATTCTTAAAAAAATATAAAAAATTTTATATTTCCTTTCTCATTGATTCCTCAGAATCTAATTCTAGACACGAAGTGATGCCTTTACTTCATTCTATAATCAAGGTCAATCCAGTAGAAAAATATATTAATAACCACCTAACTAAAGGTGATCTTGTAGCTTACGATGTATATAATATACTGCATGAAAATGAACAAGAAAGTTGGGAAACTATAATAACTTCAACACCCAATATACCTCCTTTAAGTTTGTTACTGCGACATACCATTCTCAATTCGTTTAAATTTAGTGGAGTATATTTTTTAGCTTTAGAATTTCAAGAGATAGTTGATTATATCCTTAACAAGAGTAATAACTTAGACGCAGCAAATAATTTACAAATTTTTGTTACTATATTAAAATCAAGTGATATAAAAATTGTAGTAAAACATAAAAACGATATTATGGATGAAAGCAGTATCGATTTTCCACAAGATAAGTCTGATTCATATATACAAGGTACAATAGAACAAATAATTAGTGATAAATTATTGATTTTTGCTAATTATATCGAACGATTAAAATTAAAAGTCAGTATAATTACTTTACTTGATGATGATTTAAAGAATTTATTGCAATTAACTACTTTTGATAAACATCAAATAATTTCCTTATCTTGTAATGATATTTTTTACAATACAATAAAAAATGATGGTAAATATTTTGATAATGTCATCATGGATATTTTTACTAAACATAAAACATACCTTGCTTTTAACGATACTTTAAGATCAATAACTAAATTAACTATGATTAATTCAATCGTATTTAAACCGTTTATTGGTTTAATAACAATTTTATTATTTGTCTTAGCAAGCTTTAAATATCAGGATATATTAACGCAATCGGAAACTACAATATTAAATAAAAAATATTTTCAATTATCTAAAGAATATCAAAGAATTAAGAAAAAATATCCAGATATTGATAATATTAATAATTTAGTTGATTTATATCGATTCGAATTACTATTAGAACAACCAATAAAAACTCCTTATAATGATTTATTATCTCTAGTGGGGCTTAAACATGAAAATATTAATATAGAAAAAATTAATTGGCAATTAATTGATAAAGAAAGAATAATTTCAGGAGATGAAAGAATTAAAATTGTTATTGATTTAGTTTTTCGTAGTAATTCTAGTAATGTAAATCAAGGTATAGAAATACTTAATCAATATGTAAATCATGTAAAAACATTATTCCATAATTATAATACTAATTATATTCTTGACTCAACAAACATAGTACAAATATCTAAAAAGATTAAAATCTCAGCTAAAATTGTACTAACTAGAAAAGTGGAGAATGATGATGTTAAATAAATTAGTAATCCACTTAAAAAATATTATCTTTTTTAAAATTATTATTTATTTATTAGTTTTAATAGGTTTATTTATTCTTATTTCAGTATTTCAAAATGATTTATCATTATCTTTTGCTCGAAAGCAAAAATCCATACAATTTTTAAAAGAAGCAGAAGTTAAATTAGACTCTATAAAAGAATTTGAACACAATATTGCAGAAACTAATGAAAGATACGAAAAATTAACTCAATTATTTAACAAAATCAATTGTATTGAACGTAATGAAATTATTAACAAAATCGAACAATTAACAATAAAATATAATTTATCCTCACCTATTAAAGTAAAAATGATAGAAATTTATGATCCTGCTACTAAGGTGAAAAAAAGCGGTTTAGTTAAGATTAGAGATTATGATGTTATTATAAATTTTAATGTAGCTGATGAAGCAAGTTTTTTGAAATTAAGCCAAAATATATTTTCACTTATGCCAAATGGTTCAATAATTACCAGCGTTAAGATGGTAAAATTACAAACATTATCACCAAAGTTAGTTACTAAACTTTCACAAAATCACTCTCTCGATCTTATTCAAGTTAAAATTAAACTACTTTTAAGGGATATTATTTATGAAAAATAAAATAAATTTACCAAAAGAGATTAACTCAGATATTTTCAAAAAAGCAATTGACCTTCATTTAAGCAATAATTTAAGGGATCATTTAAGGCAAGTTATAGCTAATATTCTAGCACTTGATTATGCTACTCGTTTAAAATCTGAACCTGAGATTAACGAATATACCAACTTATGCGCCAGTCACCTTAAGAATTTTTTACAGCGTAGAGTAGTTACTGAAGAAAGCTTTGCTGAAAGCATGCACTTATTTACAATAGCCATTAGTGAAAAACAAGAAATTAATGAAAAAAATTTTCTAACCACTGAAAAGTCTCAAGATGCCCTTATCAATTCAGTTATTGCAATTAACTTTACTGATTTATCTGATACAGAAATCATTAATCTCAAAACTGTACTTAAAGATTTATTAGCCCAGAAAAATATAGATAAAATTATTAATTTTATCAACTCTCAACCTAATCTATTTCGCGATATTGTAACAAATGCGTTTGAACAAAAAAGGAAGCAGCAGGAAATTATCGACTTTACAACAATCCATGTTGCCAAAGCAATAAATAAGTTAAAAGTAGCTAATACAAAAATAACTTCTTTAAAAAATATTGCTGGCAAGATAACTGTTGGTATAGGGTTATTTGCTACAGCTTCTATAGGCCTAGCAATTGGTGGAATAGCTCTACCAATATTGGTTGTTCCTTCTGCTATTGCAGCTATAAAATATGCTCCCAAAATTAGTAATAATATAGGAACGATAATTGAAAATAACATATCTGTAGCCAAAGTAACCAAAGCAGATATTATCGAAACTAAAATAACTTCACAAAATAAGTTACAAAAGAAAGTTAGAGGTACTAAAACACATAAAATAGCTAAAGCAAAGGAACAACTCCAAGACAAAGAACAAATAGTTGCCTCAATTAAAATAAAAAGTAAAAATAAAGTTAAAGCTACAAACATTAATAAGATAGCTAAAAAGAAAAAAACAACCTCCCGTTCAAGAGGAATCTAGTTATTGCAGAATGCAATTTGCACTTTATCACATGTCATTTTTAAGATACAATCCAGATTTGATTTTATTACATTTTTTTCCTAGATTGCTATGAATATGAATGTTCTTGCAATGATGAGGCTAGGCAAGGAGTGAGCAACAATGCGACTGCTTTACAATTATTGACTATATTCATTACTATACTTCTCTATTAATTGTTTCAAACTATTTATAAGCTCATCACCATTTTTAACTTTTTTCTTCCAATCTGTTACTAGCTCATCAGCAGCTAAACGTAATTTACTTATATCACTATTACTCAATGTGATAAATGTTCCATTTCTATCAATTACTTTTTGTTTCATTTCTTTTTCAGCTTCATCCCAAGCTTTGCCCATATCTTTAACCAGATATTTACGAGAGTTATTGTCAATCACTCGTTTCATCTCACCAGGTAAAGATTCATAAAATTCCTTATTCATTACAAAAGCAAAAACTGTAGTATATAAAGGCGTTGATATATGATGATTAGCTTTTTCATAAATTTTTGTTGGTACGATAGCTTCAAAAGGTACAGCAGCTCCATCGACAACTCTACTAGAAAGACTTTCATATACATCTGGTAATGGCATATTTACTGGAGTTATCCCAAATTTTTCTAACAATTTTCCTAAATTTTTATTTGGTACTCTGATTTTTAAGTCAGCAAGATCAGCTAAATTTTTGACCTTATTATTTTTCAAGTGTAATGTACCTGGAGCATGAACATGTAATAATATCACATGTAAGTCTTCAAATTCATCTTGTAAATGTGTTTCATAAAACTCATCAAGTACCTGATTTATTACTTCCGCTTTTGTTATACCCTTAGTAATAAAAGGTAACTCCAATAATTCCGTTTTGGGGAATTGTCCAGGAGTGTAACCAACTAATCCCCAAAATGCATCAACTGCCCCAGAACGTACTTTTTCTATTAGATCATTTGCAGAACTATTATGAGTTATCGTAGAATATATTTTCACTTTCATCTTTCCATGCGATTCTGCTTCAACTTTATCTGCCCATGGTCTTAATAATTTTTTATAAACTACAGAATTTGGAGACAAAAAATAAGCTATACGAATTTTCTTAACATTTTCTTCTACTACTTCTTTCCCCTCAGTTTTCTCTTCAGCTAATACATTTAAACTATAAGAAGACATAATGACAAAAAATATAATAATAGATAATAATGTAGGTTTAGATAGTATTTTCATAATTATTCCCCTTATTTTTTTACAATAATAACCAATGGTAAGTTATATACCTAAAACGAATAAAAATCCAGATTTTTTAAACGAAAATAATGGGGGTATATTTCAAACTTAAAAAATCTTTCATATTTTTAAAAAATAATAACATCACTTGTTTTAAGTGTATTTTAAATTTAATTTATAGTTATATATTATATACATTAATAACACAGCAATAGCTAAGCTATACCAGGTAATTGCATATTCTAAATGATCATTCCTAATTTTACTTAAATACATTCCAGTATGTGGTTTAATTTCTTGTGGTAAATTCTTTGCCGTAATTTGCATTAAATAATAACTATTATTATCTAATTTATAAAGCTCTTTTGCCATAGATAAGTCAAGGGTAAACCAAATATTCTGTTTTATATCATTACTAGGAATAAAAAATCTTTTTATCTCACCAGGCAACATAATAGCAATTACTTCTTCTTTTTCTTTATTTGGTAAAGCAATGAAATTATCTTTAGTACTTTGTCCAAGCCAACCCCGAGATACTAAAAATTTTTGTCCCTGGTCACTTACAAAAGTTGTTAGCAAATAATAACCATCTTTTTCTTTTGTTGCAGAACGCCTACCATAAAGAAATATATTATCATTAAGGAATTTTCCTGTTATTCTGACTTTACTATAAATTTCTGTATCCTTTTGTAATTGAATAGGTGAATTAATAAGACTTTGTTCAATTTTAGTAATGAGTGTTTCTTTTTGTCCTAACCTATCTAATTGCCAATTACCAAGCAAAATAAAAAAGATAGTGGTAGTTACTACTAAGGATAATTGTAACAAATCAAATTTATAGCCCAATATTACTATATTTTTATACATTTAACTTTTTTGCATTATTTTACTGAAATAAGATGAATTGATTTATTGAAAAAAGCAAGTTTTTTTTAAAAATTTTATTCAGGATAATATAAGTTGCTATCAAAAAGCACTGGTGTGCCACCAGTATGCCAAAATAAAATTTTATCTTTAGCAGAAAAACTGTTCTTTTTTACTAAATCAATCAAAGCAGCCATTGCCCTTGCTGTATATACTGGATCTAACAAAATCCCTTCAGACTTAGCTAACATAGAAATTGCTGCTTTTTCAGAATCGCTAATAATACCATAGCCTTTACCAAGATAATCGTTATTTATACAAATATCTTCTTTACTAAAATTAATATTATTTAAATTTAATTTTTGTCCTGCCTTTATTAATAGTTGTAAGATTTTATCATCTAACGGCAATTCTTCACCCTCTTTATCAATATTTATACCAATAATTTCAAATTCTAATCCACATATATGTCTTCCTAAAATAAAGCCTGCTTGAGTTCCACCAGAACTAGAAGCAAAAATTATTGCTTTAATATTATTTATCTCTTTGCCCATTTGTTCCTTAAGTTCTTTTATTGCAGCAACAAAACTTAAAGTACCATATTCATTAGAACCACCATAAGGAATTAGATAAGGAGCTTTATTATTTTGTTTTAATTCAGCTATTATTCTAGGTATATCTTCTCCTTTTCGATTTTCTCCACACCAATGTATTTTAGCATCAAATAAATGATTTAATAATAAATTACTATTATAAAATTTGGGTTTATCTCCTGCCAAGGCTAAATGACATTCTAAAGAAGCCTTAGCAGCAGCTGCTGCTGTTTGACGGCAATGATTAGATTGTCTTGCACCACCAGTTACCAAAGTATCTGCCCCGTGTTTCAAAGCATCTGCTATAATAAATTCTAATTTTCTTGTTTTATTACCGCCAAAAGCCAAACCAGTTAAATCATCTCTTTTTATTAAAATTTCTGGTCCCCCTAATATTTTACTAAAATTTTTTAAATGATTAACAGGAGTTGGTAAGAAACCAAGATCATATTTATTAAAGTTTGTTATATCCATTATAAACCCCTTAATTTTTAAAATTCACGTTTAAAAGAAAAATATCACAAAAACTAAATCTTTAATACTAGCAAAATATTTAATTTTTACAATTTTTAGTATAAATGATATACCTTAAGATTTAGAATTAAAGTTGAGAATTTTATAATTTATGTCTTTTCAAACTAAAAAAGAATCAGTTGGTAGACCCAAAGGAGGAGGAATTTATGGTACTAGCACAAAACCAGTCAGAGTACCAGAACATTTAATTCAAGATGTTAAAGATTATTCACTTAATAATGGTTTCAAAATTCCTTACTTAAATATCTACAGTAAATCAGGACAATGTTATTTAACTGAAAAAAAATCTACACAAAAAATAAATATTAATAATTATCTAATCAAAAACCTAGAAACAACATTTTGTTTTAAAGTACCAGCATCTATGTCTAATAATGTTATACAACAAGGAGATATATTATTAGCAGATTATAGTACTGAACTTGCTAAGGGGAAGTTACTAATCGTCGAAATAGATGGAATATTAACTATTCGGAAAATAAATTATATAAATAATGAATTATATTTAGTATCATTAAATCAAGATAATGATATAATTCGTTTCTCAGAGCAATTCTTTAAAAAAAAATTGACAATTATCATTTTGGGGGTTGTCACAAGTATTATAAGGAGTTTATAATTTGTTATATGAAGCAAAAGATCTAGCAAGTGCAAGGGAGTTTTTAAATGAATCACAATTTAAAGTAACACTTACTAATCCGAGTGGTAGTACTAGATATTATGGAATGAGAGTAATTAATTATATTTTTAAAACTCTCAAGCAAGAATTTCCTGATAAAATCGATCAAATTATAGTTAATGTTGATGATGACTACTCCGCCTTAATTACAGCACAAAAACTTGGGTTAATCACTACAAGTTTGATAAATTCTAAAAACCCGTCATCATAAGCAGGATTTAGCCTGCGTAAAGATCCTCAAACTCGTCATCATAAGCCGATTTATCGGCGTGATGATCCCCAAACCCGTCATCATGAGCCGATTTATCGGCGTGATGATCCAGATTTGATTTTATTACATATTTTTCTCTGGATTGCCACGAACACGAGTGTTCTCGAAATGACAAACCCTAGTTCTTTAAAAGCTCCCTTAAGAAATTTATTCTTAAGAGAGCTTTTAGTTGTTATCAATTTATAATGCTTAGAAGTTAACTCTAACTTTTAAACTACCTTGATGTCCTTTTAATTTTGTAGCTCCATTGAAATCATAACCTAATGTATAATTCATGTTGCTATATTTGGCATCAACACTAAATCCAGCATTCACAATAGTCTTAGTTTGCTTACTAAAATTTGTTGCAAGTAATGAAGATGAACCATCAAACCTCACTTGAACTCTTGGAGTTCTATCTAATACAGCATAATTTAAGAATCCATGTACTTCTGGTGTTATTTCAAAATTTTCTACATTATAGCTCTTAGCAGTAACTCTAGCTCCAACTATTGCATCTAATCTATTTGTAGCTTTAGCTGCAATATTTAAGTTCTGTCCTTTTGCACCAGTTTCTGTATAGCTGTAATCATTAATTCTTAAATAATTTCCACCAATTATTGGAGTAAACGTAAATCCTTCTACTAAATTAATGTTATAACCAAATCTTACATCACCACTTAATGAAGTAGAACTAAAGCTTGATTTTGCTATTTCTGTGCCATTTGCTCCAAGTCTAATATCATCATTCTTCACATCATTCACACCAACAGTAGCTATAGCTTGGCCATACCAATTATCAGTTAATCTCTGCATACCATACATAGATAGGAATATTCCATCAGATCTAACTTTTGAACCTTGTTTAAGATTTTTTAACTTAATACTAGTATTTGCCAAAGTTAACGCAGTACCTAAAGTGAAGTCATCATTAAGCTTCCCATCAGCACCTATTGTAGCTCCACCTATATCAGATTTATAACCTGGAGTTCCACGACTCTCACCTTTCACAGTTCTATTATAGAATGGGCTACCCCAAACTCCATATTTGCTATTATCTTCCTCATCACCAGCTGAAAGACCTGTTATATAATCATTATCATCAGCACTAACTAGCCCTAAAGCTCCTGAAGGAGCAGTAAGTTGTGCTCCTCTGTTTACTAATGTCTGGTTTATTCCACCTTGAATTAATCCAGTTCCAGAGGATACTGCTAGATTTACATTCGGACCAGTAACTGCAGTATTTCCTGCACCTGCAACAAGCTGCTGAGATTTAACTCTGTTTACTCGTCCAGCGTCACCTGGTAAACCAAACAGGCCTTTTCTTCTTTCTAAGTCATCAGAATATTCATTATTTAAATTAGCAATTATTGCACCATTTTTTTCTGTAGCTGGATCACTACCATTAACTTCTTCTAAATTGTTTTCAACAAATAAACTTCTTCCTTTCAATACAATATTTCCTTTTTTATCAACAAAAGGCTCCCAATCGACATTAGCATTAGGGTTGTTAATTGTTATTTTACTAGCATCAAATTTATCATCTGCATCTAAACTACCATTATTAATAATAACCTGTACCCCCTCAGCTACAATTCCATCTCTGCCACTAAGATTAGTATCACTTAAATTAATTAATAATGTAGTATCGTTATAGTTAAGAGTACTACCAGTAGCTTGAGGAATTGTTATTTTACCATGCCCACTTTCAGTAACAGTAACATCTATTTGTACTTTTTTATTAAGTGTTAAACCTGAGTCTGATGAATCAAATTTTAATTCAAAAGTTTGTAAATCTATAATCGAATTTTCATTAGCTATAAGCAGACTATCCACAGTTATATCTTTAGCAAGTTTAAATTTAGCACCATTTAATTCTACCTTGTTAGCATATAAACTGCCGCTAGTTGTTACTAAACTTGGGCTATCTACAGTACCACTATTATTAAATTCAATTTTCTCACCCTTAGTTCCAGAAAGAAACATATCCTGAGTAATAAAAACATTACCTTCAGTAATTACTGCGCCTTTACCACCAACTCCAGAATCGTTTCTGATTTTAGCGTTCAAAATAGCATCATTTTCTATAGTTAAAATTGAACCTTTCTGCAGATTTAGGTTACCAGTAAGAGTCAATTCTTTTGATTTTAATTGACTTCCTTCTGCAACATTTACTGTACCAGCAAATATTGATCCCACACGATATCTACCATTTACATTTACCTTTGATAAAGAACCACCATCACTGCTACCTAATGCTTCAAGTGAGTGCTCCTTAGTAGTATTTTCTGTTACATTTAGGTTAACAGTACCTTGGTTATTTGATATCGGATTTACTGATAAATCTAATTCTTTATCAGTTTTAAATGATATTGTACCAGAGCCTATTTTGAAATCTACCATCTTAATTTCTCCAGTAAACTCATCTGCAGATTGTTTTAATTCAAATACATGTCTAATTTTATCATTAGCACCATTATTAGAACCATCAATATTAGCATCTCCTATTTTTGTACCACTACCATTAAATGTTACAGTAACCTTATTCTCAGATGACATAAGAATATTTGTAGTTGTTACATTCTTGACAAATTCTACATCTCCACCCGCAAACTCAAGTTGAGAAACGGAATTTTCAATTGTTGCATCAATTTTAGTTGCTGCTGTATTAGTAGTCTTAAATATACTAACATCGCCACCACCTTTACCAGTTATTGCATTACCAGTAAGGGATGTGCCAGCAAAACTAAATGTTCCATTTTTAGGGATATTGATATCTCCATTTATATTAATATCTTGTAAAAATGCTAATTCAGCACTAATTACATTACCGTTGTCAACTAAGGTTTCATGAGTTATTTTACCTAACTGGTTAGACATCTTACCAGAAAATGTAACTGCTCCTTTGAAACTCAAATTAGCATTAGTACTATTATCCCCATCTTTAACTGTTACCTCCTGAGCATATACATTGATTTTGTCCCCAAAAGTAACTGTAGCTGCGCCAGCATTATTGTTAATTTCTAATTTTCTTAATGGTGTCTCTGCTTGGCCTAAACTAGTTGTATCTTCCAATGCTTCGATAGTTACTCCATTATTAACTCTTAATTCCACTGATGAAGAGGCACCCTCACTGCCTGCAGTAATAGTATTTATGTTATGAGTACCAGCTAAAAATTCTAAAAATGTACTTTGATCAGGATTTGCAAAGTGAATATTATTAATATATGTTTTCGCACCAGCTTTACCTAATTTCAGTGATTTGTTACCTTCAACTGATATTCCAAATAAACTATTTCCTGCGCCTGTTGCCCCAATATTTCCTTCAATTCTTAAAGGTACACTATTTTGTGTTGACTTATAGATTAACTTAGAACCATTACCATTAACTAGTGTGTTTTTAGCTGTTATATTTGATGGTAAAACATAATCCACATCAGTAGTAGCATTTGTAGCGTTATGGGTTATAGTAAATTCAGCACCATTACCTATTGTTATACCTGTTGCATCCGTTGCATTTATTTGTTGCGTCTCATCTGTAATTACTACTTCCAATTTAGCTTCATCTTTTAAGTCTATCTTTGTTACTTCGATGTTATGGCCTTCTATTTTACCATCTATTCCGCCATCTACTTCAATTATACCTTTATTTGTTATGTTTCTACCCCTTCCATCATCAGCAAGATCATTACCAATTAGCTGAGCGCCTTTACCTTTAAATGATATTTTTGAATCATCATTACCATTAATGAGTATTCCGCCAAATATACTAGTGCTATTCATTAATTCTAGTTTATTTGCTTGATTCCCACCTATCTCAAATTGTTCTGTGTATAACACTGCATCATTGTTTAAAACAACCGTGCTAGCATTTCCTCCTGCTGTATTATTAAGCTTCACTTCTTTTAGTGGTCTCGTCTTTTCACCAATTGTACCATAAATATTTAGGAGTTTGGTCTTAATATCTATTTTCCCTTTAGCCGTATTATCAGTATCATGAACTTTCGCTTTATTTAAATGTAAAAATGCATCCTTAGCATCTACTGTTTCAATATTTAACTGATCATTCACATTAGTAAATTTTATTTGTTCTAATTTATCATTTGTACTACCAATGTTAAGATTTTGATCACCACCTTGGGCTGCACCAAATCCTTTTAAGCTTAATGCATTATTATTAATTAATAGCATAGCACCAGAAGAGTCTCCACCTGCAGTATTTTGTATAGTCTGAGCTGCAATAGTTATTGCTCCATTAGAAGTATCCAAAACACCACCAGCACCTAATTCAAAAGCATTAGTAACAATCTTATTATCAGTTTTGAATGTAGTAACAACTGGATTCTGTGATGTATATGCAGCATTTTTTACTAATACTTTTCCAACCACATCATTCGCTCCAACACCTGCCTCGCCTATTTTAACATTTGTTAGAGTTATTGACTTACCATTGGTGCCACCATCAAAAGTTACAGTTCCACGACCAACTGCACCACTTGAACGAATAGATGATGCAAATCCTCCAGTTTCTCCTGTTATTGTTATATTCTTAGCATCGCCTCTTACAGTAAATTTGGCACTAGCATCCGTAAGATTTACCCCTTCATCAGGTAAACCAAAGAATAATTTTTCACCTCTTATAGTCACTTCACTGCTATTATTACCAATAGTAATATCTTTAATAGCAGCAGCACCAGTAGTTCCTATATCTTTCGTGAAAATTAAGCTTTTACCTCCATTTGCCTCAATTATTGTTTTCGCATTAGCTGCTTTTGAATTTGGAATTATCGCAGCATCTACAATATAATTTTCTGCTCCTGCTATTAATTTAGATGCATTATTAGCATTTGCTCCAAATACTATCCCAGCAATAGCTGTTAATTTTTGACCATTTGTGATTGTTCCATCAGCATTTAACACCCCATCAACAGTACCTAATTTTAATTCACTTGTATTATCACCATCAGCTGGATGTGCTAATTCTAATTTGTTTATATATAAATCACCTACATTTAAACCTCTTGCAGCACCAGCAGGTAACGTTATGTTTATAGTATTATTATCAGTAACAGTTACCCCACTACCCATTGATATCGTTGCTGCATTAGGGGCAAGATGAGCAGGAACATCGCGAATAGCATTTATTGTTATTTTACCGTGACCAGCAGCAGTACCCTTATTATTTTTTAGTTTATTAACAAAAATTTTCCCACTATTTGGTACTATAATCTCTGAATCCTGAACCCCAAATACTATCGACCCTATTGGTTTAGCAGCTGTACCAATATCCGTAGCGGCACCTAAAGTTTGAGCACTAGCATCAGTAATTGTAATTATACCTTCATTTTCAGTCTCAGCTTTGATGCTTCCAGTAATAGTTCTTGCACCAGTTAGCCTTAATTGAGCATTTGCATGATTTAAAGTAAGACTAGTAGTAGTTATATTTGCTCCACCAGTAAAATCTGCAATCCCTTCATTAATTGTCACAGTTAAAGGAGCTGCTGGTCCTAAAACTTTT
>JABSSF010000033.1 GCA_013214485.1 Rickettsiaceae bacterium
ATTTTCTTAAATGTGCCATTACATCAGATCATAGCACTATACTTTTAAATATTAAAGTTATTTTTGCTAGTTTCCTTTCTCCAGTCTTTACCTAACTTCTAAGTATTCCAGAGAATTTTTGTTCTATACCTGAAATGATGGCTTTATTAATAGTTTCGATATCGCTTTCTGTTAAAGTTTTATGGTTATCTTGAATTTGTACAGATAAAGCAACAGATTTTTTATCCGCTTCTATCTTATCACCAGTATAAACATCAAATAAACTAACCTTTTTTATTTTCTGCTTATCTACATTTCTAATAAAACTTAATAAATCACCAACTGACATAGATTTATCAATAACAAAGGCATAATCACGCACTATGCTTTGATAATCAGAAGCGATATATTCTGGTTTCATGCCAAATTTATCCTTACTTACTGGGAGATTATCGACATTTATTTCAAAAGCTATAACCCTTACATCAAGATCAAATTTTTGTAAGATAATAGGATGTAATTCACCAAAAACAGCAATGATCTTTTTACCAAGTTTTAAAATAGCCGATTTGGTTGGATGATAATAAGATGGTACATTATTATCTATTTGACACTTATCTATAGCAAGGCCATTACATTGTAAAATATTTTCTAAATCCTCTTTAACATCAAAAACATCAACTAGTCTAGATTGATCATGACAATTTTTCTCTGATAAATTACCAATTCTAATAGCAGCAATAGAATTTATATTTCTTTCGTCATTTACATCATGAAATATTGGCCCTATTTCAAAAAAAGCTAAATCTTTAAATGAACGATTAATATTATTTACAGCAATTTTTAATAAATTAGCAATAATAGTTGGTCGCATATAATCTAATTCATTAGTAATAGGGTTTTGTAAGGTTAATTCTTCTTTTAAAGGTTTAGAAAATAACTCTGCGTCCTTAGAACTCATAAATGACCATGTTACTACTTCTGTATAACTACTCGCAGCAAGCTGTCTGCGTATATCATTTAACTTACGCTGTTCCTTTGGTGTGGTTTTGCTTTTAATATTAACTATCGGCAGAGGAGTTTCAGGAATTTTATCATAACCATGAATTCGAAGTATCTCTTCTACTATATCTTCCTTAATTGTTACATCATAGCGCCAAGAAGGAATAGTAATATGAATTACATCCTTCTTTATCTCACAAGCAAATCCAAGTCTTGAAAGCAAATTACAAATATCCTCACCTGGTAAAGTAAATCCTGCTTTTTGTAATAAGTAACTAACTGGGAATTCTATTTTTCTACTTGGCAATTTGCTATTTCCAACATAAGAAACCTCAGAAGCTTTACCACCAACAATAGAAAGAATTAAGCTTGTTGCGTAATCCAAAGCCTTTAGAGTAAACTCTCTATCAACATTACGTTCAAAACGATATCTAGAATCTGTATCTACCGCAAGCCTACGACCAGTTTTAGCAATATTTTCTGCATTAAAACAAGCAGCTTCTAAGATAATTGTCTTGGTAGAATCTGAGCAAGCACTATTATCACCGCCAATAATACCAGCAGCACATTGCAAACTTTTCTCATCTTTAATAATTAAGTCACCAGCTTCCAGCCGATATTCTTTATCATTTAATGCTTTGAAAGTTGTTGCTTCGCTTAGTAGCTCTACTTGTAGCTTACCTGTTAATTTATCAGCATCATAAGCATGCATTGGCTGGCCGAAACTATAAGCAATGTAATTAGTAACATCAACAATAGCTGATATCGAACCAAGTCCAATATTTTCCAGTAAATTTTTTAACCAATCGGGACTTTGTTTATTGCTAAGTCCTGTAATTTCTCTGATTGCAAATAATGGGCAAGCTAAGCTATCTTTTACTGATAATGCTATGTTTGGTTTAAAATCACCGATAACATCTGGGATTTTTAATTCTTTCAATGTACCAATCCCTGCTGCTGCTAAATCTCTAGCAATACCATATACTCCAAGCCCATCGGCTCTATTTGGGGTAATATTAATATGAATTACTGGGTCATTAAAACCAAAATATTTACTAAATGGCTCACCAATAACAGCCTCAGATGGTAATTCTATTATTCTGTCATGATCATCACCGATACCAAGTTCATTAGCAGAACACATCATACCACAACTTTCAACATCCCTGATTTTAGAACGTTTAATCTTAAAATTGCCATTAGGGATAATAGTGCCAATCTTAGCTAGGACAACCTTAATACCTGCTCTAGCATTTGGTGCACCACAAACTATTTGCAAAGTTTCATCTTTGGTTTTTACCATACATAATTTTAACTTATCAGCATTTGGATGTTGTTTTGCTTCAATAATTTCAGCTACTTCAAAACTTCCAAGTTGACTTGCTTTATCATCTATATCTTCAACCTCCAACCCAATATGTGTTAAAGTATGAGCAATTTTTTCTAATGAAGCATCAGTATCAAGAAATTTCTTTAACCAGGATAATGTAAATCTCATCTTGTTAACCCTCCCGCAAAAGTTGGAATATCAAAGGCAGCAAAATTATAATGATTTAACCAACGCAAATCGCCTTCAAAAAATTGTCGTAAATCTTTAATACCATATTTCAACATCGCAAAACGTTCTATACCAAGACCAAAAGCAAATCCTTGATATTCTTCTGGGTTAACTCCAGCATTTTTAAGTACATTAGGATGCACCATACCACAGCCAAGCACTTCAAGCCATTTAGTGCTATTCTTCATTTTAATATCTACTTCAACAGAAGGTTCAGTAAACGGAAAAAAACTAGGACGGAACTGGATTTCAATATTTGGTTGTTCAAAAAAATCTTTGATAAAATTAATTATTATATATTTTAAATGTCCCATATGAATATCTTTATCAATTGATAACCCTTCAATCTGATGAAACATTGGTGTGTGAGTCATATCTGAGTCACAGCGATATGTTCTACCAGGAGCAATAAAGCGAAATGGCGGAGTGCCACTCATCATTGTTCTGATTTGTACATTCGATGTATGAGTACGTAATAATTTATCATTATCTCCCTTCAAGTAAAAAGTATCTTGCATTTGCCTAGCTGGATGATTTTTGGGAATATTTAAAGCAGTGAAGTTATGCCAATCATCTTCAATGCTAGGTCCATCTTTTATATTAAAACCATATTTAGCAAAAATTTGAATCAATTCTTCAGTACATTGGGTTATTGGATGGACACTCCCTTGCATCTTTTTTCTAGCAGGTATAGTTAAATCAAGGGCTTCCTTAACAAAGCTTTCCTCTAATTGTTTTAAGTTTAATTGATCTCCTTTTTTATCAATAATTTGTTGGATTTTTTGCTTTATGGAGTTAATTTTTTGGCCATAAGTTTTACGTTCATCGGGTGATAATGAACCAAGCTTCCGCATCTCTTGATTAATTAAGCTAGATTTTCCTAAGAATTCAACTTTTAATTCTTGCAATTGTCTTAAATCTGAAGCAGCTGTTATTTTCTCTGTTGCTTTTAGTAATATATTTTCAAGCATATCTATTATTTTTATACCTGTATTTTAGGATATTTAATTTGCAAGCCAGAATAAATTATTTTTAACAAAATTACAAGTTTGAACTTAAGCATACCACAAAATAATAGCTAACATAAATTCCAAAAGTTATTATCCGCTTTGAGTATATAACATCTACTTAAACTAAATTCTACCCTTATCTTAAGTTTTTTTTGTTAATCTATATGAATCTATGGTGTATGCGGTTAGTAAATAAGTAATATAATTTTTTTCTTTAAAAGATTATTTATTTGGTATATTGTTATTAATTAGTAATATTTTTCAACAATAAGTGTGTGGTTAAAATATGGAATCATCATCAAATGGCTGTAAGAAAAGTTGCCTACCAATAGTAATTGTTGGGTTATTTTTAGCCTTTGGTATAGCTCTTTCAGGGTTTTTTATCAGTAAAACAATATATAATGCTAAAGTTGCTCTTAATACCGCTGAAGTAAAAGGTTTAGCAGTGAGACGGGTGAAGTCAGATCGTGCTAATTGGGTAATTGTGTTTAAAAACACAACAAATAGTCGCCAGGATATCCCAGAACTTTACAATAAATCAGAAAAAGATCAACGAACTATCATTAAGTTATTAGAAAAAAATGGTTTCCAGGAACAAGAAATTGAATTAGGGGTACTTGATTATGTCTATCAAGAATTTCGTGATGAAAATCAAAAATTAGTCGATGAAAAACATCAATTAATTGGTTCAATTAGTATTGAGACTAATAAAGTAGAATTAGTATCTAAAGTAAGAACTAAAATAAATAAGTTAATTGCAGAAGGAATTGATGTCGAAAATAGAGCTCCTGCATATCGTTTTACTAAACTTAATGAAATTAAACCTGAAATGCTGAGAGAAGCTACAAAAAATGCTCGTGATGCTGCAAATGAATTTGCTAAAAATGCTGGAGTAACTGTTGGTGGGATACGAGATGCAAGACAAGGCGGATTCAATATTAGAGATGATGGACAAGATTATGGCGACACTAATAAAATCGATAAAGATGCTCGAGTGGTTACTACAATAACGTTTTATTTAACAGAATAGTAAATTGATTAACCTTTACCCTGCAATAGCTTTATAATTGCTGCAATTCAGAAAATTTTTATAAATTATAAAATAATTGACATTGATAAATTTTCGTTTAATATCGCTCTTTGTAGTTACTACTAAAATATAGTCACTACGTAATGGAGTATCACAGCTCTAACCAAATGTGGGTATGCCTACCATATTATAGTTATAATAGGCATAATCCTCGGCTATAGGTCGGGGAGATGGTAATTATGTCCAAGAGTTTTTATAATAACTCTAAAGATTATCATAGCCGACTTTTGGCGGTTCTGTGAACTCCCCGATCACTGGATTTTAGAGGAGATAAAAAGCATAGTGTTTTTCTTATTTTTAGTGATCATACTGGTCTTAAGTAGTAAATTAATTGCTACTTTTAGACCTTTTACTTGCTATTTAAGCTTAAAACTAAGGGAGAATCGTAATGATTAATAAAAATGCTAGATCTAATAATAAAAGAAGACATAATCGTAAAAAGAAATATATAAAAACTAAAGAAAAACTAGGAATTATTATTTCAATAGTTGATTTCGATAAGGAAATTAATATAGAAAAAACTATACGTAAAAGCCGTAAACAAAATATTAGAATCATTGAACTTGTTGAGTTTAATAAGAATGATCCTGTAGATAATATTATCCACTTTTTAGGGTTGATAAATATAATAACTAGATATCAAAATGAAGATAAAGACTTAGTCATAATTATAGAAAAAAATAGTTATAACTATTTATTACAATTAATTAGTCGATATATGCCAGTTCAAACAACAATGTTTTAAAAAAAGTTAGGTAGTAGAGAAATACATATTTTTTCTCTGGATTGCCACGAGTATATATGCTCTCGCTAATAGAGTGACGTGACGATCCAGATTTGATTTATTACACCTTTCTGAATTGTTTCAAAGCTAGCTTTTCTAGGGAAGCAATTTCAGGTTGCAAACCAATTAAAAAAATACTTAGAATGAGTAACCTATTCCAATTGCAATTACTGGCGTTATTCTCAAGAGTTTTTTAGCATCGTTTAAAGCTTTATCAGCATCCTTTTTTAACTCAGGCAAAAATTCCTGTGCACGTGAACCAGTAGCAGTTACTGTAAGCTTTGGAGTACCTGAATACATTGCGCCTATCTCAAAATTAAAGCTAAGTGAAGACTTACTTACAAAAGAACTATCATAGCCTACAGTAAAAATAGGAGCAATAGGAGTACCCAGTTTTAATTTTGAATTAATTGTACCTATTTGCTCTGGAGTATAATTTTTATTCCCAATTGATTTTGAAACAGTCGGAGTTGCTGTAGCTTTTACTTCATTAGCATTATAGGCAAGACCACCTGAAAGCTTGAATCCAGAATTTCTAAATGGATGATAGTCAACTAAAACTGGAACGGTAAAAAATCTTAATTTACCAGAATATTTAATTCCTTTTTCATCAAAATTTTTACTAAATTTATAATAATTAGCCCCACCTCTGATAAAAAACTGGTTTTCATAAATTGGTGTTCTAGCATCAACGCCTATACCTAAGGTTCCGACTTTTGCTGCTATGGAAACTGTGTCTCCCCACGCAGAGCTTGTTGCAAGTAGAGTAGTAACCCCAATAATTGTAGATATTTTTTTAAGCTTTTTCATAATAGCAATGTCACTTTTTAAATTAATTGAAAATTAAACATCAACATGATACTTAACTAAAAAAGATTGTCAAGTTTATAAGTATATTTTTTATTTTTAAACCCTATTAAGTGCAAAGAAAATAAAATTTTACTAATTATTCTTGTAAAAGTTGCAAAGTTCTTGTAAAAAATGTAAAAAGAAATTAATATCATTATATAAATGTTTTATATATGGTTTACATATAAAAATAACTAGTCGTATTATTTAGTTATTTAGTTTTACTAAAACTTTAGAGAAAAAATTAATTTATTGCTAGATTGCTCTATTAAAAATGTTAATAAATTAGTAATTAATTATTTTTCTTGCCAAGGGTATTCATAAGGTTTACCGTATTTTTATAAAAGTTATTTAGTTCTTAAGGAGATAATTATGCAATATGTTCCTATCGTTGTGGAGCAAACTTCAAAAGGAGAAAGATCCTACGATATATATTCAAGGCTATTGAAAGAAAGGATAGTTTTTGTCTGTGGTGAAATTGAAGATCACATGGCAAATTTAATTGTTGCTCAGCTATTGTTTTTAGAAGCTGAAAATCCTGAAAAAGACATTTATATGTATATTAATTCTCCTGGTGGAGTAGTTACGTCAGGACTTGCAATATACGATACCATGCAATATGTAAAGCCTAAAATAGCAACCTTATGTACAGGTCAAGCTTGTTCAATGGCGGCAACTTTATTACTTGCTGGCGAAAAAAAGATGCGTTATGCTTTGCCAAGTAGTAGGGTTATGATTCATCAGCCTATAGGAGGTTTTAGAGGACAAGCTACTGATATACAGATTCATGCTGAAGAAACTTTAAAAATAAAAACAATGCTACATAAATTGTATGCTAAACATACTGGCAAAACCGTAGCTCAAGTTGAAAAAAGCATGGAAAGAGATAATTTCATGTCAGTAGAAGAAGCCCTTAATTTCGGAATAATTGATCAAGTTATAAAGAATAGAGACTTAATGTTAGTTAAGAAATAAAATTATTGTATAATATATGTAAATTAATTTAAGTAATAATAATGGAAACATCAGATAAAAAATCGTTACATTGCTCTTTTTGTGGTAAAAACCAATATGAGGTAAAAAAATTAATTGCAGGGCCAACTGTATTTATCTGCGATGAATGCATAGAAATATGCCTTGATATCATCAAAGAGGAAGCAATCCAAAAATCTGAAGAAGAAGGCTCTGTTGTACCAACACCAGAGAAAATACGTAAAATATTGGATGAACATGTAATTAGCCAAGATAAAGCCAAAAAAGTTTTATCTGTTGCAGTTTACAATCATTATAAAAAATTAAGATATTTACGAAATAATAAGATAGATGTTGACTTAGCTAAATCAAACGTATTGCTAATTGGCTCTACAGGCTCTGGGAAAACATTACTCGCTCAGACGTTAGCCAAAATTCTTGATGTGCCATTTACAATGACTGATGCTACTTCTCTTACAGAAGCGGGTTATGTTGGAGAGGATGTAGAAAATATATTACTTAGATTATTGCAATCAGCAGATTTCAACGTTGAAAAAGCACAGCGTGGAATTATTTATATTGACGAAATAGATAAAATTGCTAAAAAATCAGAAAATGTTTCAATTACCAGAGATGTTTCTGGAGAAGGCGTGCAACAGGCCTTACTTAAAATAATGGAAGGTACAGTAGCATATGTCCCACCTCAAGGTGGAAGAAAACATCCTCAACAAGACTTTATTCAAATAGATACATCTAATATTTTATTTATTTGTGGTGGTGCTTTTATGGGCATAGAATCAATTATTTCTGCTCGTAGTTCTAAAAGTTCTATTGGTTTTGCTGCTAATGTTAAATCTAAGGAAAATATGCGCCATAGTGAATTACTTAAAAGCTTACAAGTTGAAGATGTTATTCAATACGGAATGATTCCCGAGTTCATAGGTAGACTACCTGTAGTCACCACTCTTGAAGAGTTAGATAAAAAAGCTTTAGTAAGTATTTTAACTGAGCCTAAAAATGCTATTACAAAACAATATAAAAAATTATTTGAATTAAACGAAGCTGAGCTAAACTTTACTAATGAGGGTTTAGAAGCTATAGCAGCAGAATCAATGAAAAGAGAGACTGGGGCTCGTGGTCTTCGCTCAATAATAGAAGAATTATTGTTAGAAGAAATGTATAATTTTGCTAAATTAAAAAATATGCAAGTTATTATCAATAAAGATGTAGTAGAAGGTAAGAAAAGGGCTATCGTTAAACCAATAAAGCCAAATAAAATAAATAAAAAACGTATGGCAGTTTGATATATGGAGGCTATTACAATTTCCCGTAAAGAACAACTTCAAAAGTTTATTAATAGTTACTTTAATAACAATGATAACTTGAGTCTACAACAATTAAAAGGGGACGCAAGTGTTCGAAAATATTTTAGAATAGTTACTGAAAATAAAAGTTACATAGTAATGGATTGTCCGCCAGGTCTTTGTAAGGTTGAACCATTTATCAAAATAGCAAAACACTTTAGCCAGATAGGTATTTCTGCCCCTGAAATAATACACACTGATATCAAAAATGGTTTCATAATTTTAGAAGATTTTGGTGATATTACTATAAAACAATATATAGAACAAAAAAACGACAAAAATTTTAAGCAAGAATTTCTATATTTAATTATCGATTTATTAATCATAATTCAAAATAATGACCTACCAAATGATCTAAAACTTTACGATAACCAAGCATTAATTAAGGAACTCGATATTTTTTTATCATGGTATCCACAAATTACTGGTAAAATTTTGACAGATAGTGAAATAAGCGAATATAAAGATATTTGGCAACATATTTTGTCTCTGCAAGAAGCGATGCCTAAAACACTTGTTTTTCGTGATTATCATACTGAAAATATGATGCATCTTGCAACAAGAGGTGGTATAAACCAATTAGGTCTACTAGATTTTCAAGATGCAGTCATCGGATCACCTATATATGATTTAGTCTCAATATTAGAAGATGCTAGAATAGAGATAGAAAGAGACCTAGCAATCAATGCTATACAATATTTTGCTAATAAAAAGAATTTAGATTATAATCAAGTTCTATTAAATTATCATATTCTAGGTGCACAAAGAAATAGCCGCATTCTTGGAGTTTTTGTTAAAAAATCTATAGGCGAAGGAAATGATAATTATTTAAAATATATTCCCTTGTTATTAAAATATTTGGAGTATGATTTATCACATACTAAACTTAAGCAGTTAAAATTAATTATGAAAAAGCTTTTTTTAAACTCTTAATGATGTTAGAAGTATATTAGACCTCTTTTGAGAAACTTGTTTCTGGTAGCAAATTGGTAGGAGTACCTAACACGCAGAACCACAGTGTATTAAATATACATGAGGACTCGAGTATTAGAGCGACACAGCAAGGTACAGCAGAAATCCAGTTTCGAAGAGATCTATTAGGTAATAAATTAAGGCTATTTATAATGATCGATACTATAATGCTTTTTGCTGCTGGTAAAGGTAACCGTATGCGTCACTTAACTCAGAATAAGCCAAAGTCATTAATCCCTATATTACAAAAACCAATATTATATTATGCGCTTGAAATGTGTAAAATATATTCTTTTAAAAAGGTAGTAATTAACACTCATTATTTATCTCCAGAAATTGAAAAAGCTATAGAAATTTTTCGTCAAGAACAGCAAGGCGACTTTCCTGAAATTATTACTATATATGAAGAAGAATTATTGGAAACAGGTGGTGCTGTTAAAAATGCAATCAATATTTTAGGTACTAAACCTATATTTGCCCTCAATACTGACGTAGTAATTAAGTCTGAACATAATTTATTTAATGAAATGCAAAAATTTTGGCACCCTGATAAGATGGACTTCTTATTACTTATGCAACCATTTGAAAAAGCTGTAGGTTATTGTGGGCTTGGTGATTTTGAAGTAGATAATACGGGACGGCTTACTCGTCCAGACATTGAAGGTAATTATAATTATATATATGCTGGTCTACAAATTTTAAAGCCTGAAAAAATAGCTAAAAACCCTTTGAAAATTTTTTCCTTGCGAGAATATTATTTAAACAGTAATAAAGCATTTGGAATGATAGCTAGAAACACTAGATGGTATCATGCTACAAAACCTGAAGATTTAGTTGATATTGAGTTTGATATGTTAGCTCATGATTAAGCACCACAAAAATAGATTTTTTTTCATAATAATGGCTTTGTTATTATTATTACATAGCTGTACTAGTAACATTTGTGATAATACTCCAAATTATCGCTCAATTAGTGCTGAGTTGAATAAAAATTACCAGCTAACTTCTGGAGATTTAATTGTTACATATGATTTAGGCAATATTGATCATAGTAATTGTATTTATGCTCAGGATTTAGGATTAATCACTAACGATAATTCTTATGTAAATAAATATCTCAAGAAATTTAAAAAGAACTATAAATCAAAGAAAGTTTTACGTAAAGAAGCAACTAAAAAAGTAATAAAGATTAGCAGATTACTAATTGCTTTGGATAAAAGATACCATATTTTATCTAACAATAAATCGCAATATGTTAAAAAACTTGCTAAAGCGGATCTTACTAAACTAGATGTTAGAAAAGAATTAAAGAAACTAGATAGGATAATAGCTTATGTTCCTCTAATGTCACCTGAATATCATGCTCAGATTTCTAGTAAATATGGCTATAGATTTCATCCAATTAAACGCAAAAAACAATTACATTGTGGCATAGATCTAATAACAAAGCCCAAAGGAGAAATTTATGCTGCTGCTTGTGGCAGAGTTACTTTCGTTGGCAAAAAAAACGGTTATGGTTTAGTTGTCGAAATCAATCATAGCAGAAAAGTAAAAACAAGATATGCTCATCTTGATAAGATTCACGTTAAAAAAGGCGCAAGAATTGGTAGAGGACAGGTAATTGGAAAACAAGGTAGCAGTGGTAGAGTCACTAATGAACATTTGCATTTTGAAATATTGATTAGAAATAGAACTGTTAATCCACATAACTTCATTGGCAATGGTTGTAAATGCTGGAAAAGGGGTGCTAAATAAACCTTAGTTTTGATTAACACAAACAAAGCAACTGAGTTAGTTTACACATACATCTTTTTACATTACCAATAATAAAGGAGTTTCCTGGTGCTTATATCTTGCTATTATATTAATTAATCCCATGAATTGTTGAGTAGTTTCTAAAATATTATCATTATTAAATTCTACAAGTTCTACAACTTTAACATTTTTTTCAGCACAAAGACACATTGCTTTATCTAATTCAACCTCATTATTAAAATCAGTCATTGATATCAAAATTCCCAATTTTTCTTGAGCCTTATATGATGTGTTGTTTTGATGATGTTTCTTTTTATTAGTTTTAGCATTTTTATTAATCACTACAGATTCTCCCTTAAATTTAAGTAATAGAAAAATGTCTTAAAAGTAAATGCTACCCCTAAGACAAACTATTTTGACTACCTAAAAAGAAAATTTTTAAAAGATTTTTCCCCTAGGAAGTCGGGGAGTTAGAAAAACCATCACTGACAGCTATTATAGTCTTTAAGTAAAAACGATTGTTCTTGCTCTGAACATACACTATAATCTCCCCGACCAAGCCGAGGATCATCAGATACGACTGATAAAACCGCAGTGATTAGAAGTTTCTACACTCCAGAACAGTAAAACTACTATTCTAAGCCTTATTTTAGATAAAATTTTCCTAATGTCAACAATATTTAGATTTTTTATTACGTTAAAAGAAGTAAAAAATTTATGTTTACTAGGATAGTTAATATGGTATATTTATGAAAATAAATCTCTAAAGTCGGAGCACACTATGGATAAGCAAATATTTCACCACAATTCTGGGCCGCATAAATTATCAACTATATTAGAAACAATTAATTGCTTGGATCAAGATCCTGGTAAAGAAATTATGGTTCACGACATAAAGACTTTAACTGAGGCAACTGATAAAGATCTTTCATTTTTAGATAACACTAAATACGTTAATGATTTTAAAAATTGTGCTGCTAAAGTATGCCTAGTTCCATATGGGTTAGTAGATGAATCTTTACATAGTACAATAAAAATAGAAGTGAAAAATCCTTACTTATCTTATAGCAAAATCATTGATTTATTTTATAGTCCAGCAAAAGACTACTCAAGTAAAATTATGCCTTCAGCAATTATTGCTAAATCAGCAAAAATTGGTAAAAATTGTTATATTGGGCATAATGTTGTCATAGAAGGTGAAGTTGAAATTGGCGATAATGCCATAATTGAAACTGGGACTTTTATTGACAGAGGGGTTAAAATAGGCAATAATGCTAAAATCTATGCAGGGGTATCTATTAGCTATTGTATAATTGGTAATGATGTGGTAATTTTACCTGGTGCTAAAATTGGTCAAGATGGGTTTGGTTTTGCCACTAGTGAAGTTGGAATACATAAGAAAATCTATCATATTGGTCGAGTAATTATTGGTAATGATGTAGAAATTGGTGCTAATAGTACGATAGATCGAGGCTCATTAAACGACACTATTATCGAAGATAGATGCCGTATTGATAATTTAGTAATGATTGGACATAATGCTCACATTAAAATGGGTTCAATCCTTGTTGGTCAAGTTGGCATAGCAGGTAGTAGTACTGTTGGAGCTTATTGTGCTTTGGGTGGTCAAGTTGGGGTTGCTGGTCATTTGAAAATAGCCGATAAAGTTCAAATTGCTAGCCAAAGTGGCATAGCTAAAGATATTTTAGAGCCTGGATCAGTTGTTGGGGGAAGCCCTGCTATGCCGATTAGGGATTGGCATAAGCAAACGATAATTATGAAAAAACTAGTAAAAGAAAGAAAATAAAATGTCTGAACAAGCAATAATTGATATTAATGAAATAATGTCTCTTATACCTCATAGATATCCATTTTTATTGGTTGATAGAGTTATAGAGATAAACTTAAATCAATCCATAGTAGGCATTAAAAATGTTACTATGAACGAGCCACAATTCACAGGGCACTTTCCCGAAAGACCAATAATGCCTGGTGTTCTAATAATTGAAGCATTAGCTCAACTATCAGCCGTATTAGTTGCCAAATCATCAAATAGCTTAGAAAATAAGGAAGTATTTTTCATGTCTATAGATGATTGCAAATTTCGTAAGGTCGTAGAGCCAGGTGATACACTTTACATGTATGCTTCAATAATGCAAAATAGGGGAGATGTTTGGAAATTAAAGACCTATGCTAAAGTTGCTGATAACCTAGTTAGTGAGGCAGTAGTTAAAGCAATGTTAAAAAATAAAACTTAAATAAGATGCTGGATAAACTAGGGATAATTGCTGGAAATGGCATTCTTCCCGTAGAAATTGCAAATATTTATAAACAACAAGGAGGGGAATGTTTCTTTGCTGCAATAAAAGGGGAAACTGATTTAGAACTTATTAAAGACTACCCTTATGAATCTTTTACCCTTGGTCAAGCAGGTAACATTTTAAAATATTTCACTGATTTAGATGTTAAAAAAATAATATTAATAGGCGGAGTAAATCGTCCTAATCTTAGTAATATTAAAGTTGATCTCAAAGGATCAATATTGCTTAGCAAAATATTGAAACAAAGATTTTTAGGAGATGATAATATCCTCAGAATAATTGCCGATTTTATCGAATCGCATGGCTTTGCAGTAATTTCTCCACAAGAAATAATAGAACATAATAGTTACGAATTAAGCCCAACTACAACATTATCAAAACAAGATGTTACTGACATTGATATTGGCAAAAAAATACTAACCAGGCTTGGGTCAGCAGACGTTGGTCAAGCAATTATTGTTTGTAATGGCCATGTACTTGGCATAGAAGCTGCTGAGGGTACTGATAACTTAATAAAACGCTGTGCCTCCTTACGTAAATATGAATCTGGTGGCGTATTAGTTAAAATGACTAAATCATCTCAAGATCGTAGGTTAGACCTACCAACTATTGGCCCTGATACAATTACTAATCTCAATAGTTGTTGCTTCAATGGTGCTGCAATTGACAATAAAGTATTAATTGCTACTCCACATGAAACGATAGAGCTTGCTAGTAAATATAAAGTATTTATTACCCAAATTTTATCTTGATGTTTCTCTTAATTTTGTTATTTCTTCTGGACTTGGAAGATACTCTTTTAACTTCTCAGGCAGTGTTTCCGTTAATTTAAAACTTGAAACTCCCATTGGTTTATTAATCCCATCTATAGCATATTCTACTGTTATCCCTTTTTTGTCTTCACACATTATCAATCCTATTGTTGGATTATCAGCATCATCTTTTACTCTTCTATCCATCAAATTCAGATAAAAATTTAATTTGCCTGCATATTCAGGTTTAAATTTTCCAGTTTTTAGTTCGATGATGACATAACATCTTAATTTTAAATGATAGAAAACAAGATCTAAATAATAATCCTCTCCTTCTAACTCTATATGATACTGATTGCCTACAAAGGCAAAACCTTGCCCTAATTCTAATAAAAAGTCTCGAATATTATTGATTAATTTATTTTCCAACTCCCTTTCATATACTTTGTCTTTAATATCCAAAAATTCTAAATTGTAAGGATCCTTAATAATATTTTGCGCTAAGTCAGATTGCGCCTCTGGCAAAGAGCCACTAAAATTATTCAAACTCTTACCAGTTCTCTGGTACAAATTACTTTGAATTTGTGCTACCATTACATTTCTAGACCAGCCATTTTTAGCTGTTTCATTGACATACCACATCCTTTCTATTTTATTTTCTACCTTATCTAATAGAGTAATATTATGATACCAAGTAATTTGTGCAAGTGCCTCTTGCACAATTGCTAAATCAGAATTTAAATATGCAAACTTCCTCATATATTTTAAATTACGTACTCCCAATCCAGTCATCTCTGGAAACTCTTTACGCAAGTCTTTAGAGATATTTTCAATAACTTTACTACCCCAAGCTTCTTGTTTTTGTCTTTGCAGTATTTGATTTCCTATTTTCCAGTATAAGACTATCATTTCCTTGTTGACCGACAAATGAGCCTTAATACGTGCTTGAGTTATCTCTTTTTTCAAATTCTGCAATAATACTGCATAACTATTATCAATCATTTCTTTTGTCATATAAATTTCTCTCCTTTGAAAAGTTTTATTTTTAAAGTTCCTAGTACTATACCTTAATAAACTATCAACATTAAGTTGTTTTTTAATTTAAATTTTGTGCTTTATGCCCTATTACCTAAAAGAAAAATCTTACTGGCTACTGATAAAAAAATCCAAAATAATTATTTGCAAATAATGTAGTTTTTGTTATGTTAGCTTTAAGTGATGGTTTTAATTCATTACTGGTGTGTCAAAAACGCATCTTAGTTGCCCTAAGCGGCTTTCATCAATATGGAAGCCGTAACTCCTTGCTATTATTTTTTTTAGTCGGGAGTTTCATTGTTATATAATAGCGTTCATTCGTAAAGACAATGAACCATG